>CAXBMV010000594.1:0-2600 GCA_963976575.1 uncultured Gammaproteobacteria bacterium
AATACCCATCTCGATCATATCGCCGTACTCACCGGTAGCAGCGTTGTAACCGTAGTTACCTTTGCCGTTTTCAACGTTATTGCAAACAACCGAGGCTTCGTCTCCGGCATTGGAAACGATTTGACGGATAGGCTCTTCCAGTGCGCGACGAGTAATGTCGACACCGATGTCCTGGTCAGCATTATCACCCTTGAGGCCTTCGATCGCGGCACGTGCGCGAATCAGGGCAACACCACCGCCAGGAACCACGCCTTCTTCAACCGCAGCACGAGTCGAGTGCAACGCGTCTTCGACACGGGCCTTCTTCTCTTTCATTTCGATTTCAGTGGCCGCGCCTACCTTGATAACAGCAACACCACCGGCCAGCTTGGCCAGGCGTTCCTGCATTTTCTCGGTGTCGTAGTCAGACGTTGATTCAGCGATTTGCGACTTGATCTGGCTGATACGCGCCTGGATGTCGTCGACAGAACCGGAACCATCGATGATGGTGGTATTTTCCTTGGTGATAGAAACACGCTTCGCAGAACCGAGGTCCTCGAGAGTGGTTTTTTCCAGGCTCAGACCAACTTCTTCAGAAATAACCTGACCACCAGTCAATACTGCGATGTCCTGCAGCATGGCTTTACGACGGTCGCCGAAACCAGGTGCCTTAACCGCACAAACCTTGACGATGCCGCGCATGCTGTTGACTACCAGAGTAGCCAGTGCTTCGCCTTCGATATCTTCGGCAATAATCAGCAGCGGCTTGCCTGCTTTGGCTACGCCTTCGAGTACCGGAAGCAATTCACGGATGTTGGAAATTTTCTTGTCGTAAAGCAGGATCAACGGCTCTTCCAGCTCGGCTGACATGGTTGACTGCTCGTTGACGAAGTAAGGCGAGAGGTAACCGCGATCAAACTGCATACCTTCGACTACGTCGAGTTCATTGTCGAAAGAAGAACCTTCTTCAACTGTTATGACGCCTTCCTTACCCACTTTTTCCATGGCTTCAGCGATGATGTCGCCGACGCTGGAATCAGAATTTGCAGAAATAGTACCAACCTGGGCAATCGCCTTGGTATCGGCACAGGGGGTAGAAATAGACTTCAGGTGTTCAACTGCAGCAGCAACTGCCTTGTCGATACCACGCTTGAGATCCATCGGGTTCATGCCTGCAGCTACCGCTTTCATGCCTTCGCGAACAATCGCCTGGGCCAGTACGGTTGCAGTGGTGGTGCCGTCACCGGCGATATCAGAAGTTTGCGAAGAAACTTCCTTAACCATTTGCGCACCCATGTTTTCGAACTTGTCTTCGAGTTCGATTTCCTTGGCTACGGAAACGCCGTCTTTGGTCACTGTAGGTGCACCAAAGCTCTTGTCCAGAACCACATTGCGGCCCTTGGGACCCAGGGTTACTTTAACTGCGTTAGCTAATATGTTAACGCCCTTGACCATGCGCGAACGCGCATCATCACCAAATTTTACTTCTTTTGCGCTCATTTGAGTTTAAACCTCTTAGTCCTAATTATTGTACAACCGCGATGATGTCATCTTCGCGCATGATCAGCAGGTCTTCGCCGTCAACCTTAAGTTCGGTGCCGGAGTATTTGCCAAAGTAAACGGTGTCACCCACCTTTACATCCAATGCGCGTACATCACCGGCTTCGGTAATTTTGCCATTGCCAACCGCGAGGATCTCGCCAATGCTGGGTTTCTCGGTTGCTGAATCAGGAATAACGATGCCACCGGGGGTGGTACGCTCTTCTTCCTTACGCCTGACGATTACTCGATCATGCAGGGGACGAATGTTCATTGTTGCTACGCTCCAAATTGATTGTCTTTTAAATTTATGTCCACCCCGGGGGGTGAACCTGGTTAGTGCAATTAGCACTCTCGCAAAGAGAGTGCTAATCATAGTCAGCGATCGTTGCTAGTCAAGGGATATGGGGCGTAAAAGCTCTGTTTCAAGCCCCGAATAGGGAAATTTACGATAAACCGCCGGGAAAAACCGGGTTTAGTCGTCGCGCCGATAGTTGACACCTTCGATGACATCCTGCTGGCTTCGTCTTGCCGGCCCCTGGCCTGCTACGCCTGCTCCGGAAACAACCATGCGTGCGGCAATCTGCCCGACCAGCCAGCGCCGTGTCAGCGGAACGAGCAATAAAAAGCCAAAACCGTCGGTAAAAAATCCGGGCGTCAGCAGCAAGGCTCCAGCTATCACCAGCCCCATGCCTTCGAGCATTTCAACCGCGGGTAATTCACCCGACTGCATCTTCTTTTGAGCGCGCATTAGTGTCGACAGCCCCTGTATCCTGAGCAACCAGACGCCGACAACTGCGGTCAAAACGACCAGCAATATAGTCCAGCCCGCGCCGATCACCTGACCTACCTGGATGAGCAGGTAAATTTCAATGATTGGAACCAGCAGGAAGATAAAGATAATTACAGGAAACATTAAGTCAGCAAACCATCAGTTGAGCGGCGTGTCGATCGGTCTAACACGAAAGGGATAATGCAATATTGCATAGTTGGGGTAGCATACCATTTATTCAACCGCTACCCGGGATTTCATCATGGCAGGTCTCTACATGCTGCTGACCTCCTGGCCAGATATCGAAGGG
>CAXBMV010000595.1:0-2593 GCA_963976575.1 uncultured Gammaproteobacteria bacterium
ATCAGTACACCAACCAGCCACATATTTTTGCACTCGGCGATGTGACCGGTAGAGCGGCTTTGACGCCGGTGGCGATCGCCGCCGGGCGACGCCTCGCCGACAGGCTGTACGATCAACAGGCGGGGCGACATGTCGACTATGAACTGATACCAACCGTGGTATTCAGTCACCCGCCGATAGGCACCATCGGGCTGACCGAGGAACAGGCGCGCGCCGAGTTTGGTGACCGCGTGAAGATATACCAGACCCAGTTCAATGCCATGTATAACGCCATCAGTGGGCACGAAGTTGTTACCGCGATGAAGCTGGTTTGTCTCGATGAAGAAGAGAAAATCATTGGCTGCCACATGATCGGGCCCGGCGTCGACGAAATGCTGCAGGGCTTTGCAGTGGCTATCCGTATGGGTGCCTGCAAAAAAGATTTTGACGACACCATAGCAATACACCCCACCAGTTCCGAAGAACTGGTGACCATGCGCTAGGACGAAGTCTGCATCTGCTGTTGAAATTGCAGCAAACTGGAAATGTCCATGTTGCCACCAGACAAGATCACAACCAGCGTTTTCCCCTGTAGCGAATAAGCGCCTGAGATGAGTGCGGCCAGCCCCACCGCTGCGCCGGGTTCGACCACCAGTTTCAACCGCGTAAAGGCGGTTATAATCGCTTCGCGGACTGCATCGTCATCGACGACGAGAACGCCCTGCAGCAGTTCTCGATTGATCGCAAAGGTAATCTGCCCGGGTGTGGGCGTGACTATGGCGTCGCAAATGGTTTTGCCGCCGGCTTCGTTGGCGACGTGCTGCCCTGCTTCCAGAGAGCGCCTGGTATCATCGAAGCCCGCAGGTTCAACTGCGAAAATCTCGACGCCTGGGTACTGTAGTTTGATTGCGCTGGAGACACCCGCCACCAGGCCGCCGCCACCACAGGGGCAAAGCACCGCGTCGGGGATGCAATCGAGTTGTTGCAGGATTTCCATGCCGACGCTGGCTTGACCGGCAATAATCGCTTCGTCGTCATAGGGGGGAATAATGACTGCGTTTTTCTGACGCGCGATCGCGCCGGCAATTTCTTCGCGGGATTCGCTATCGCGTTCGTACAATACCACCTCGGCACCGTAGGCCCGCGTATTGGCGAGTTTCATCGCCGGCGCATCGCTTGGTATGACAATGGTGGCCTCAACGCCCAGCGACTGTGCCGCCGCTGCTACACCCTGGGCATGATTGCCGGAAGAATAAGCAACCACACCGTTTTTAAGCAACCCGGGATCCAGCCCCAGAAGCATATTGGTCGCTCCGCGTATCTTGAAGGAGCCGGTTTTCTGCAGACACTCGCACTTGAACAGCACGCGCCCACCAAAACGTTCGTTGATCCATTCAGATTCGAGTAAAGGCGTGGTGACTATGTGTCCGGCAAGTCGGGCCTGCGCCTGCTCTATTTGCTTTAAGCTAACCAAGTTTTGATCCCGTTGATTATTGTTTGCGTGCGATCAATTGAAACTGACGCGCACCAAGCTTGTAGGGGTAGCGTTCGGTGAGTTCCATTTCGAGTTTTTTCAACTTGTCGTGTATGGCTGTATTCTGCTTCAACTCATTGGTACCCCAGTAGTTATACAGGCAACGTATACCATAATGCTTCTCCAGCTTTAGGCCGAGTCCTTCGAGCAAGGTGATGATATCGTCGTGTCGATACTCGTGTACGTTGATATCGAATACCGAATTGTAATGCTTGTCCTCGTCGAGCATCTTGTAGGCCTGGTCGAGGTCGCCGTCGAGGAAAGCAGCCTGGTAGGGTAAGGAGTACTGGTTGGTCGTGATAAGGGAGAGCATGCCGCCCGGTTTGATCATCTTGACGATCGACTCCAGCACAGCCTGCAAATCATCGACGAACTGGATCAGGTTGTGGCAAAGCACCAGGTCGAACAGTTTTGCCGGGAATTTACGATCGAGCGCATGTATATCAATGGCATGGGTGTCTACGCGGTGGGTGACGCCAGCCAGCGCGGCATTGGCACGCGCATCGTTCAGCATTTGCTGAGATATGTCGACTATGTCGACGTGATGATTCATGCGTGCCAGCGCCAGTGCATCGAGGCCATTGCCACCCCCGGCATCGAGAATACGCAGCGGCGGAGAATCCATCGGGATATGCTTTTTCAGGTTGTGCTCGATGAGTTCGTAACCGAAACGATTCCATGGCATGCTCTGCTCGGTTTTCCAGCTGGCAACACCGGCCTCGAAAGATTCCTTGCGCACTGCGATATGCAGCGCACGCTTCAAATCGACGTTACCGGTATACAATGCCTTGCCGATAATGACGCCATCTATACCCTTGTTGTTAAAGCTTTCGCGAACATCCTGCAAGCTGCCGATACCGCCTCCGACTATGATGCGCAGGCCGCTGATACTGGCGAGGTCTATGGACGCTTCCAGGTCGATGCCAGTCATGGAACCGTCCTGGTGGATGCTGGTGTGAATCGCGGTGGTAACGCCGAGCTGGCGCATTTGAATCGCCAGCGCCGTGGCATGTATTGCCGCGGCCGATTTCCAGCCATGAATCTTCACTTCACCGGCCGCGGTGGTGTCTATAGCCAGTG
>CAXBMV010000596.1:0-2590 GCA_963976575.1 uncultured Gammaproteobacteria bacterium
GCATTGTGATTGAAAAACAGGTAGCCCTGTATTTCGTTGGTTCCGGCCAGTTGTCTCAATGCCGTCAATTGATTCTCCAGTTCGAACAGGGGGTTTTCAAATTTGAAGCTTTGCTTGCCCACCATCTGTGTCCATTCGCTGATGCGTTCGGCGCAATATATATTACCGCTATAGGGTTTGTAAGATATCACCAGTATTGAATTTTTCAGCAAGGCCAGCCGGTCGATATTGTAGTATCCATCCAGCCCATCGGGGCAGGTCAGGTTGCGGATCTGTTCGCAGCCCAGTTGCCTTAAAATTCGCTGTATTCGCCACTCGCGATATCCTGATAGGATCTGCTGGCGTTTCCACAGGCATAAAAACAACAGCAGAATTAACACGCTGGCAAAAATGAGCAACAGGGGTTGCTGTTTTACCTGGGCCAGGATTTCGTTTAGTTTCATGGGGTGGGATGATATCGGAACAACTTGAAAATGGCATCAGGAAAGACTTCACAATTGCCGCGTAAATGCCAAAAATGTCGACCAGACAACTTTAGACCACCGGGAGCAAATTGATATGAGCAGAGCACGTTTAAATCTGAAGCAGCTATTCGACCATGAAAGCTGCACTTTTACTTACTTGCTAGTCGATGCGGAAACCCGCGAGGGCGCCATCATAGATCCAGTGCTGGAACAGTTCGATCGCGATATGCAGATCATAAAGGAACTGGGGGTGGAGTTACTCTATAGCATCGAGACCCACGCCCATGCGGACCATATAACCTCCTCCGGGAAATTTCGTCAGTTGACCGGCGCGAAGATTGTTTATGGTGAAAACACTGGCGTCAAGGCGATCGACATTCCGATCAAGGATGGTGAACTCATTTCACTAGGCCATTACCAGATCAGGGCGATAGCAACGCCTGGGCACACCAGTGGTTGTACCAGCTATTTCGTCGAGGGCCTGCTGTTTAGCGGGGATACGCTGCTGGTGCGTGGCTGCGGCCGCACCGATTTCCAGGATGGCGATCCAGGCATGCTATACGACAGTATCAAGGAAAAGCTGTTTTGCCTCAGCGACGACACTCTGGTTTACCCGGCGCACGATTACAACGGCCGTAGCTCCAGCAGTATAGGCGAGGAAAAAGCCTGGAATCCAAGGCTGGGGGGAGAGCGTTCACGTCAGGATTTCGTCGATTTGATGAATAATCTGAATCTGGATATGCCAAAACGCATCAACGAAGCCGTACCGGCGAACATGCGTGTCGGCATCAACTTCGATCCCGGTCGATACTTGATGCAGGATTTCAACATGAATGACTTACACCAGGCCTGGCAAGACTTACCGGCCGGCCAGCTGGTGCTGGATAATCGCACTCCGGAAGAATTCGCGCGAGGACACGTACCCGGCAGCAGGAATATTCCGATGGGCACCGAAAACGAGCATATCGAGGAGTTAAGCCAGTATGATCGAATTTACCTCTATTGCCGCTCGGGGCGGCGGGCACAAACCACTACCACCAATTTGAACTTCCAGGGGTTGAACCAGATTACCTGTATCAGCCACAGCGGTATGCCTGACTGGGAAAAGGCAGGTTATCCAGTGGAAAACTAAATCAGACTTGCTTGCTGATTACCGTGTAGGCATGAACATAGTCCATCGCATGCCCTGCGGGATTCTCGCGCACCCTGTTTTTATAGCTATTGTAATAGTCTTCGATAATTTCACGACGCTCCGGCAGCGCTCGCTCGCCGGACAGGGCATTGAAGAAAATGCTTTCGTTCCAGCTCCTGATGGTGGGAATATAGCTATCTGCAAATCGGGCGGCATCGCCGTGTTGTTTGAAATCCTCGGCGTAGGGGCATTTCACGATCGCGGTGTTGATATGCTCCAGGCGCAGGCCAGCCTGATAAACGGCGTCGTACTTATCTTGTAGCGGTGCGCTGAACTCCTCGACACTATTGTAGTACTGCGGCAAGGTCATGCCTTCGTATTCTGCGGCGCTGATTCTTCCCTGATCGAGAAATTCCTGCCAGATCAGGTTGAAGGTATCGAACATGTTGATGCCGTCGGTATTACCGAGATAGCGGCCTTGTTGATCGCGGGCGAAATTGATTAGCACCAGTTTTCCGCCGGGCTTCAGTTCACGCGCGCGATGCAAGAGAATCTGGCGCCAGTCGCTATGTGCCTGGCGTCTGAATGCATCGAGTTCCTCTCCCTCGGCACCGACGGCCTGGACGTGGTTGGAAATATTGCAGACCTTGTTGGATAACCAGTGCATCGCGGTCGCGGAAAAACCAATATTCAGGCTTTCATCGGGCACGATTTGCTTGTAAAAGCTGGTTCCCGAAACCAATGGAAATACATTGTTGTAATTTTCCAGATAACTGTCGAAAGACCCAAGACCATAGACATTAGCAATCAGCGCATTAAAGTCGTTGCGTGGTTGGTCCGAGTAAACAATCGACACAGCCGAGTCGGCAGCGCGTGAACGCACCGCGGCAATGGCTTTGGTAATCATCGCAAGTGAGGTGCCGGCGTCGGCGGTGCCCATGTCGGAGAGGGTGAATCCCGGGTTAAAACTGCTCGACGGCAGGCTGTCAATCGC
>CAXBMV010000597.1:0-2587 GCA_963976575.1 uncultured Gammaproteobacteria bacterium
TGCACAATCCGATTTTGGACGCGCGCAGCGCGGCCCGCAGGGCGGCAGCCAGGGAAGGCTGCCTTGAAATCCTGCCATAACTCTGGATCCCGCGGTTAAACCGCGGGATGACAATGCGCTCATTTCTCTGCTGGCAAAGCGACAATAAACAGCACCGCATAATCCTGCTTGTCGCAGCCTTCCACCGGCGGCATGTCTGCTCCAGGCTTTATTCTGAAGGCAGATTGCGGCGCCTTGCCGGGAGAACAAGATTGCGACGCGGTCAGCGGCGTGTAGCGCGCAGAGCGACAGGCCAGATGGGTAACGTCGTGTAGTGTCGTACCTCGATCGAGTTCCCATGTCTGCGTGCCATCATTGCTGGCAGGGTGGATAGTTAATAAAGCCACGGCCTCGCGATCCCCGGTAACTATATACTTGCCTGCTGAAATCGGGAACTCCGGTGGCTCCATGATCAAACCGTTTTCTTCCAGCCACCAGTCCGAGCTATCGAATAGCCATTGCGCGGGAGCTACGCCGCCATCTGCCAGCAAGAGTTCAAAATTTTTCAAACGAACGCCCCGCGGTCCGGGGTCTTTTCGCCACAAACCCCAGGTATGGGCATTGTTGCCGGAAGTGGCTGTGGGGTCGCCGAGGGCGGCAATGTATTGGGTTGGAATGCGCTTAAAAGTCATTTGCCCCTCGCTTGCAGCCTCGGCTATCTGTGCCCAGCCCAAGAGGGTGATCATGCACAATGCCAGGAATGCTGGACGAGCAGGAAAGAAAGCTTTTCGGAATAATAGCGTCGATGATATTTGGGATGTGTTGTGGTATCTATTCATATTGGTCTTAGAGGCTCAGCTCTGTATAAAGTTTCTCGTGAATAGGTAAATTGCAGGAATTTCAATGTGATGCCGCGACTCTGCGTCTTAGTGCGCCCAGGCGACTAAAAAATTCGTCACGATCAACGTGGCACTGGCGGATATGACGGTTACCCTTGAAGGCTTCGCGAGCGTGCAGTACGCGATGGTTGTCCAATACGATTGCCTGGCCCGCCTGTAGCCGGTAGGTAATCCTGGCGTCGTCGGCATAAACCAGCGCGAGTAATGCCTTCAACGCGTCATACATGGCTTCGGTCAGATCCTCCGGCGTATCCAGTGGGGCCAGGGTGCGCTCGTTGATGTGTACCGCAATCACCTCTTCGAAGTGATCCAGTTGTATACAGCGCCAATAGGCAGACAAAGCAACATCGTCGACTTCGTCGACGAGATAACGCTGGTGGTGTAGCGGCACCTTACAGAGCAAATCGTATTGGTCCCGGTTCTGTGCGCGCAAGTTGTGAGCGGCCTTGAAGCCATCGACGAAGACGGATGCGCCGCCGCCACAGTCGCTTGGCTGCAGGCAGTGCATCATCAGCAGTCCGGGAATCGGGTCGCGGAATAGTTCGTCATTGTGCGGCCGGATAGCGTGGGAAGTCTGCGCCAGTATGCGTTGTTGCGGCGTCGAAATCAGGTCAAAAACCCGCCCATAATGGGTTTGTCGAATAAAGCCAAATACCGCGGCAAGTTGTTCGATCTGTTCTGGTTTAGACGTCAGGCCATCGATGATTACAAAACCATGCTCTTCGATGGATGCAAACATTTTCAGGCGCGCAGCGTCGTCGATACGGATTTGTTCAAAATCGCAGGACGGCAGCTTACTACTGATACTGGAGTCCCATAGGTCAGGTTGACGTCGTCTTGCCGCGACCGCTTTGGCCGAATAGCAATTCGCACTTAACCACGCAGCAGTATACTGGCTGAGGTGACCATCGTTCTTCCAGTTGATGACCAGCGATCCGCTTGCATCCAGAGATACTTCGGCAGGTGTAATATCGGCGCTTATACTGCCTGTTTCCAGATAGCTGTGCCCTCCGCTGCGATCGCCACATTGTTGGCAGCGGCAATTGTCGCGTAGCCAGATATGATGGAACAGACTGTGATCTCCATTGTTCCAGTCGATGCCGATATGGTTGCCCTGTCGGTTGATCGAGCTAATCACAAGACCTGGTTCTCCAGGTACTGCGGCTAGATGGTCAGTATTCATCTCTAAGCGCAAAATCGGTAGATGCGTCGCAGTTTAACCAAATTGCCTTTGCCTGTCTGTTTGAATAGCAAACAGGAATCCATCGGGTGGAACAGTGCATGACAATGCCGTGATAACAGTGGTAAATTCCGCCATTGTGATTCAAAACCAGAGCAGTTTTAACCAGCCGGAACCTTAAAGTGCTACAGCTAAATCCGAGATCAATATTTATCAATGTCGGTCATTTCCTCGATCACTTCTTTCTATTAATCTTTGCCAGCGCGGCGGCATTGAGCTTGACCCGGGACTGGGGACTCAGCTACGCCGAATTGATTCCCTACGCCACCCCCAGTTTCATTGCTTTTGGTGTTTGCGCAATCCCTGCAGGGTGGCTGGCAGATCGCTGGAGCCGGGAAGGTATGATGGCGGTTTTCTTTATCGGAATTGGACTCTCCTCAGTACTGGTGTCGTTAACCAGCAACCCTGTTGAAATGGCGATAAGTCTTACCCTGATCGGAATATTTGCGGCTATTTACCACCCGGTTGG
>CAXBMV010000598.1:0-2585 GCA_963976575.1 uncultured Gammaproteobacteria bacterium
ACTCTGGTAGCGATTCTGCTACTGCTCCTCGGATATAGCTGTTTTCATAGCTATCGTAGATTCAAACAGTGCCGCTTCATGGCGGCGACCGCGACTGCAAAAATTCGATCCGCCGCACAAGGCCACGTCGAGTTAAAAGGGCTGGCTGAATGGATGCAGGGTGATCAGATTCACTCGCCTTTCTCTAACAGTCGTTGTGTCTGGTATCACTGCAGTATCGAAAGCCGACAAAAAGCCGACAAGCGCGTGACATGGACCAACATTTCCGACGACTATAGCGACCAACTGTTTAACCTCGTTGATGAAACCGGCGCCTGTATTATCGACCCGGAAGACGCGCATGTAATAGCCGAAAGCGATCGCAGCTGGTACGGCGCCAATGAGCAAGACAGGTTCAGGCCAGCCAAATCGTTGCTCTGGCGGGCCTTGCCAGGGCAGGGTAATTACCGATTTAGAGAGCGCCTGATCAGACCAGCCACCAGTTTGTATGCGCTCGGCTGGTTTAGCAGTTTTTACAATGATCCCGCGAGTGAATGGATCAATAGCCAGGTTGATGCAGTGATCAGGCAATGGAAACTGCAACCGGGAAAATATCCTGGCGATTTTGACTTCGACCAGAATGGTAAATCTCAAAACCAGGAATGGAAGGCCGTCCGTATTGCCGCCAGAAAACAGGTAATGGCCACAATCACTCGACAAAGCCCGGCCCAGCACGTCATGGCCTGCCCGAAGGATAAAAATCTGCCGTTTATTCTCTCGGCGATCAGCGAAGAGCAATTGACCAGTAGCAATCAATCCAGGGCGTATCTGTTTGGTGCCGGTGCATTGATCTGTTTTAGCCTGATGGTCTTGCTGTTCTCGATTCGTGCCCCCATTTCCCTGTAGACTAGGCAGTTTTACCCAGCACCGGGAAACCAAATTGAATAACGCATTACTTGAAACCACCGAGCTACCTGCTTTCAGTCGCATAGAGCCTGAAATGATTCAGCCGGCGATCGAAAACCTGATTAATGAAAACCGTAAGACCATAGCCCGGCTAACCAGTCAGCAAGCTACCAACTGGGATAACCTGGTGAAGCCCTTGTCGCTGATCGAAGATCGCCTGAGTAAAGCCTGGTCTCCGGTGCGCCATTTAAACTCGGTGAAAAGTAATGAAGACTTACGCGAGGCATATAACAAGTGCCTCCCGCTGCTTAGCGAATATTCGACCGAAGTCAGCCAGAATCGCGCGTTATACCAGGCGTATCTGGATATTTCACAATCGCAGGCATTTGCCGAATTCAGCCAGGCGCAGAAAAAAACCATAGGCGATGCCTTATTGCATTTTCGTCTCGGCGGAGTAGATCTCGAAGGTGCGTCACAGACGCGATACCAGCAATTACAGAAAGACTTGTCTGAGTTGCAATCCCAATACGAAAACAACCTGCTCGATGCTAACCAGGCCTGGCAATATGTTTGCGACGATGTGTCCGAATTAGCGGGATTGCCGGAGTCGGCGCTGGCCATGTTGCAACAGCTCGCCCAGCAGAAGGATTTAGCGGGATACCGGGTCACCCTGGATATGCCCTGCTTTCAGGCGGTTATTACCTATGCCGACAACCGTGAATTGCGTAAAAACATTTATGAGGCCTATACGACGCGCGCATCAGACCAGGGAATTACCGATATCAAGTGGGATAATGCATCGATCATGCGTGATATCCTGGCTAAAAGGCAGGAAAAAGCAAAAATTCTCGGGTTTAGCAACTACGCCGAATATTCTCTCGAAACCAAAATGGCCGATTCCGTCGAGCAGGTCGTCAGTTTTTTGCTCGACCTCGCCGATCGCTCCAGAGAAGCGGCCATAGCCGAGGTTGCGGAGCGCCAGGCTTATGCAGAATCACTGGGTTTTGAAGGAGAACTGGAAGCCTGGGACTCACCCTATTACGCTGAAAAGCTGAAACAGCATCGCTACCAGATATCTGACGAAGATTTAAAACCTTACTTTTCCGACAAACGCGTCATCAATGGTTTGTTTGAAATTGTTACGCGTCTGTACGGTGTGCGTATAAAAGCAGTGGAAACGGGCGTGGATCGCTGGCATGAAAGCGTCGGCTTTTACCAGATCGAAGACAGGGAAGGCGAAATCATAGGCCGTTTTTATCTCGATCTGTATGCTCGCGAAAACAAGCGTGGTGGCGCCTGGATGGACGAATGCATCAACCGCTATCGCATCGATGGCGTAACCCAGGTCCCTGTGGCTTATCTCACCTGCAACCTGACTCCGCCGATCGGTGATGCGGCCGCGCTGTTTACCCACGATGAAGTCATCACGCTCTTCCATGAATTTGGCCATGGGCTGCATCATATGCTGACGCGTATCGACGTGCCCGATGTCGCCGGTATCAATGGTGTCGAATGGGACGCGGTCGAATTACCCAGTCAGTTCATGGAAAACTTTTGCTGGGAAAAACAGGCTCTGGGACTGTTTGCACGACATTTTGAAAGCGGGGAGGTCTTGCCGGATGATCTATTCGACAAGATGATAGCGGCGAAAAACTTCCAGGGTGCTTTGCAAATGTTACGTCAGATAGAGTTTTCCCTGT
>CAXBMV010000599.1:0-2580 GCA_963976575.1 uncultured Gammaproteobacteria bacterium
CCCGTACACTCAGGGTGCCGATCAAATTCTGCAGAAACTGGTCGAATAAGCGGCATGAGCGGGCTGTTGCAGGGACAGGTCATAGTCAATACTCGTCCCCTGCACCAGCAGGCGGGCCTGACCGCCCTGCTGCAGGCCGAGGGGGCGCAGCTGCTGGCGATACCGGCGATCAAGATCGTCGAGGTCGAGGCCAGCGAGTTTCATCGCAACCTGGCAAAACGTATCGGCGATTACCAGATCGCCATTTTTATCAGTGGTAATGCGGTCGAGGCCGCGTTCCGCTATCTCAGCGAGGCTGACCTGCCGGCAGACATGCAGCTGGGGGTCATAGGAGAAGGCACGCGCGCGCTGTTGGCGCAAAAAATAGTCGATCTGGACAGGCGTTTGATTCGCAGCGATCTTTTCAACAGCGAAGGCTTGCTCGGTGCGTCTGAGTTGCAGCAGGTCAGCGGGAAGCGGCTATTGATATTCCGCGGCCAGGAAGGGCGTAGTTTGCTCGGCGACGAGTTAAGCGCTCGCGGCGCCGAGGTGAATTACTGCGAGGTATATCGCCGCGAATCGCCGCAAATCGACGCCGAATTGCTGGCGCAACAACTCGAAGCTGCCACACCGACCCTGGTTGTATTCACCAGTAATGAAGGGATGCACAACCTGCTGGGCATGCTCGACGCGACCTGTCGTGCCAGATTCATGACCATTCCCTGGCTGTTGATCAGCGAAAGAATGCGTGAATCGGCGCTAAAACTGGGACATAATGCCAGCATCATCATTACCAACCATGCCAGCGATGACGGCATCCACCAAACCATTTGTGACTGGGCAACGCAGCAGTAATCGAATCTTATGAATAAAAACGACTCATCCACTGACGTCGAAATTGAGGAGACAAGCGAGTCCGGGGAATCATCCCATGATGATACCGATGCGGTACAACTGGCCGATCCACAGGCAGCTCTGACCGCTACCAAAACAGTCGAAACGGACGAAACGGATAAGCATTCAGACGCAGAAGCGGATGCCGAAAGGGACAAGCCGGCACAGTCGCGCAAGCGGCGCAGCTGGCTGAGTCTGTTCAACCTGCTATTGATCATCCTGCTGGTGCTGGCTGCCGGTTATTACTGGCAACTGCAACAGAAATCAGCGCAGAAGTACCAGCAAACCATCGCCGACCTGCAACAGCAGCTGGACAGAAAAGCCAACAGTGCCAGCATCGATGCCAGCATCGATTCCGGCCTGTCACCTCTGCGCTCGCAAATATCAGGCGTGGAAAGCAAGCTTGGCCAGCTCGAGCAAAACCAGCAGGGCCTGCAGGGTTCCAGCGAAAAGCTGTTTGACTTACTCGGTCGCGACAAGAATGACTGGCAATTCGCAGAAGTCGAATACCTGATGCGCATCGCCCAGCACAAGTTGATACTGCAAAACGACTTTGCCGGGGCCGCGATTACCCTGCAGGCGGCCAGCGACAAGATTGCCCAGACCGGTGACCCCGGGTTGCTGCCGGTCAGAGTCAAGATTAGCGAAGAGATCGCCGATCTGAAAACGCGGCGTCGTCCCGATCTGGTCGGCGCCACGCTGCAACTGGCGCAGCTTACCCATCAGTTGCGCGTACTAAGCCCCGGTTTCACTCCGAGGGTTGAATCGCCTTCCACCAGCGAACCGGAAGCGGCACCCCTGGATAGCAGCGCGAACTGGATCGACAGGCTCAGGGCGATGATCGACTCGCTGATCATGGTGCGTCGAGTCGACAGCAAACCCAGCGTAATCGAGGCCAATGTTATCGACGTCGCAACGACTCTGGAAGACAACCTCAAGCTGGCGCGCTGGTCGGTACTGGAGCGCGATGTCAGCCAGTACAGTCACCTGATAGAGGAAAGCCTGCGTCTGTTCAGCGAATTTTATAACCTCGACGATGCCGCCAACAATGACTTTTATACCCAGCTACAGTCGCTGCAAAAGCTGACCATCAACCCGGAAATGCCCGATATCATCGGGTCGCTGCAATTGCTGCAGCAAATTCTGAGCCAGCGCGAAAATGCGCCCGCTGAAGCTGCGCCCGCTGTGGAGAGTTTGCAATGATGAAATTTATCATCGGCCTGTTATTACTGGTGGTGCTGGCGCTGGGCGCGGTATTACTGGTACGCGAAGACCCCGGCTTCCTGATGATTCGCTACCGCGATTTTTCCGTAGAGACCACGCTGGCTTTTGGTATAGGGCTGGTATTTCTGCTGGTGGTAGTGCTGCACTATGCCTTCAAACTGCTGCGCGGGATATGGAGACTCCCGGAGGCGATCCAGCTCGGATCTTTGAATCGGCGCTACGAGAAAAGTCGGCGCCAGCTCACGCAGGGTCTGATCGATCTCGCCGAGGGGCGCTTCGAACAGGCCGAGAACAACCTGGTTCGCCTGGTCGGTTTCAGCGAAAGTCCGTTGCTGCACTATCTTGCCGCGGCCCGTGCAGCACAACTGCAGGGCAAACATGACGCGCGTGATAGTTATCTGAAAGCCGCACACGAAGCCCGGCCCGAAGCTGAAATAGCCATAGGTGTGACCCAGGCCGAATTGCAACTGGCGCACCA
Source organism: uncultured Gammaproteobacteria bacterium (assembly GCA_963976575.1). GTDB lineage: Bacteria > Pseudomonadota > Gammaproteobacteria. The sequence continues at coordinate 2,576 of CAXBMV010000599.1, forward strand.
GCAAA
>CAXBMV010000600.1:0-2580 GCA_963976575.1 uncultured Gammaproteobacteria bacterium
CTTGTCTTCGCAGTTTTGATGGAACAGCAGCTCAGCACTGGATGCCGAGGTAAGCCATGAATTCTGATGTAACTCAGATTCCAGCTGACCCGAGGCCCATCCGGAAAAACCCAGTATGACCAGATAGTCACTGGGACCCCGGTGTTCGGCGATGGCCTGAAGAATATCCAGCGAACTGGTCAAATGAATGCCGTTTGAAATCTCGATGCAATTTTGCCAGTTGCCCGCAGTGTTGTGCAGCACGAAGCCCTGTTCCAGCTGCACCGGGCCGCCGATATAAACCGGTTGATTCTTTATTGTCTCGTCTTCGCAGTCGATATCCAGCTGGTCGAAAATATCGTTGAGCACCTGCTCGGTGCGGTGATTGATGACCAGGCCCATGCTACCGTGCTCGCTGTGCTCGCACATGTAAATCAGGCTGGAGGCAAAGATAGGATCCTTGATCGCCGGCGTGGCGATCAGGCATTTGTCAACGAGATTGGCTGCTTGCTGTGTCATGGCTAACTTACCCCGCTACTGGTGGTGATCTGGTTACTCTTGAAATCCCATGTTCTGATAATTACGATTTGATCAGCGCGTTCCCTCAATTCCTCTGGAAAGCTGGCAAAGGGTTCTGCCATTCGCAGTATACGCCTGGCGGCTTCATCCAGCACGCTACTGCCCGAAGAGCTGGTAATTTTCACGTCGATAACTTCTCCGCTGGCATTGATTCGTACGCTCATGCGCAGTCGTCCACTGAGCTGTTGGAGTCTTGCCTCCTGTGGATAGTTCAAATTGCCGGTATGCTCGATTTTCTGCACCCAGCTGGCCAGATAGCCTGCTTCAACGGCTTTGCGCGTGCTTGCAGTCAGCGCCAGAACGCGAGGGCGTTTGGCGTAGTCGATGGTCATTTGCCGGATTTCCGCCTGCAGTCTGGCGATTTTACTCTGTGTCTGATCGCGATCGCTGGCCTGCTGCGAATTGGAGTCCGCAGTCAACTGCTGTTGCACTTTCTCAATGCGCGCCTTCGATTCGCTTTGTGTGAGGTAGTAAATTTTGTTGATGGCGAGCTGCTGCTTGCGTAGTTCGGCGCGATCCCTGTCGGCCAGTCCTTTCTGGTCAATCGGTGTGTTGGCCGATACCGGTGCACTGGGGCGAGCCTTTTCGTCGGCTTCACCACCACCAAGCTGGTCTTCCTGAGCGAGAAAATCAGGCTTTTCCACAGCCTCAAGGCTCTTCGAATTAACCAGAATGATATCCATGCTTGGCAGTGCATCCTGGCTTGTTTGAAACCAACCCCGAGAACGACGATAGCGTGCAGGGTTAGTGCCAGGAACAAGGTGAATCCGAGGCGATCACTCGCGGAGATTCCGGGTCGAATTGCTGGGGTCTGGGGCATTTGGAAGACTATTGTGCCAAGTTTACCTGTGGATAACCAGCGCGCGGATTAATCTATGATACGCACAGGCCAGCGACTGCTGATCTGGATCTTTTCGGCAAAGGAGCGGCTCAGAATAATCTCGCGGGACTCATTGACGATCAGGTAATCTGGCACCTGCAGGGATTCGGCAAGTTCGCGATGCCGGTTGATTCCATCGATCATCATTACCGTCGCGGCAACGTCTGCGCGCACCGGATCGCGCGTGAGTATGGTCGCCGAGCTTTGCCGCGTCGAGGGTTCGCCGCTGGTCGGATCGATAATATGATGCAGGCGTTTTTTGCCGAGGAAATAATAGCGCTGGTAATTTCCCGAGGTGAACAGACTGTGTTTGCCCTGCAACTCGATGCTGGCGATGGCACCGGGTGCGAAAGGGTTCTGTATGCCGATGCGCCATGGCTGGCCAAAACGATTCCCCGCGGTTTGCAGGTCTCCCCCGGCATTGACAATGTAATGTTTGATGCCTGCCGAATCGAGATAATCGGCTATCAGTCCGATGGCGTAACCCTTGGCAATACCACCCAGATCGATTTCCAGATCGGCGTGATCACTGCGGGCATAATCCCCGTTAATAACCAGCTGCTGCATGCCGGGTATGTCGCGGCTAAGCCTGACGATGGACTGCGGGTCTGCCTCGCTGCCGTGAAAGCCGTAGGCCGCAATCAGTTTGCCCATGGCCGGGTTAAACAGGCCGAAGCTGGCATCGTAATATTGCCGGCTTAAGCCTAGTAATTACTGCAACGAAGCAGGAACCGGCGCCTTACCCTGGTCTGACAGAGCCTTGTTGAAGCGGCTTAGATCGCTGTCTTCCCAGGCATGCCACTGCAGTCGATATTGCGCGAGACGTTGTTCTATTTGTTGCAGCGATTTTTCGGCGCCAGCAAAGTCTTCGGTAATCATCGTGATCTCGATGATGGTGCCGAACTCCAGCAATCGCTGCTCTACCAGCACGCCCTGGCGATTGCAGCCGGCGAGCAGGAAACAAGCAGTGAGGATGAGGCCAATTAAGCGGAAAGTTTTTGTTCGATACACTCAAACAGGTCCGCACTGATGTTAATACCAAACTCGCGATCGAGTTCGCGTATTCCGGTGGGGCTGGTGACATTGATTTCAGTGACATAATCGCCGATAACATCGATGCCGACAAAAATCAGTCCACGACG
>CAXBMV010000601.1:0-2578 GCA_963976575.1 uncultured Gammaproteobacteria bacterium
CCATTGATCAACTCGACTTCCAGCGCACCCCGACTATCGACATTGAGCGCAACAATTTCTTCGTCGACACTGTCGAAGCGGGACTTGAGTTGATAGTAGCGCTGCAAAATCCACGCGGGCTGATGGTTGCGCGCGTGTATCTTCGGCAGGTAATGGAACTCAGCGATATCAGCCTTGTAAACGACTGCCTTGTCGCTCAACAGATGCTCCTCATCCCAGCGCGCCAGAGGTATTTTTTCGACCATGCGAATCATCAGGCGATCGGGCCAGACGCGACGCACCGATACCGAATCGGCCCAGGATTGCTGGTAAAGCTGCTGGCGCAATTGATGGATATCGAGCGAGAAAAAACCCTCACCAAGGTATCGCTGCAGCGACGATTCCAGAACCTGCTGATCGATATACTCAAATTCACCGCTGATCTGGATGGTTTTGATCGGAAACAACTGGTCCATTTGCCGCAGGTAAGCCCCGGCAGTCAGCAATGGTATCAGCAGCAGCAACCAGTTATAGGATTTACGCCAGACGATTCTGCGCGGCTGCTCGGCCGTCGATTTACGTTTTGCCTGGTCAGCCTTTTTGCGAAAACTAAACATGTTGTTCTCCGTCGAGGGTGAGTTCCAGAATCTTCACTACAAGGTCGGGCATTTCCAGACCGGCCGCCCGGCCAGCCATCGGCACCAGACTATGGTCGGTCATACCGGGCACCGTATTCACTTCGATAATCCAGGGCTGTTGCTCGGCATCCAGCATCAGGTCTATCCGACCCCAGTGGCTCACACCGGTGGCCAGCATGGTTTTGCGTACCAGTTCGTTGATCGCTTCGACCTGCGCATCGGCTAGCCCGCTGGGACAGGTATAAACGGTATCGTCGGCGAGGTACTTGGCGTCGTAGTCATAGAATTCGTGCGGTGTTTCCAGCTTGATCAAGGGCAATACCTGATCGCCGATGAAGCCTGCCGTATATTCCGCACCATCGATAAATTTTTCCGCAAAAACTCCGCCGTAATGGCTCGCCGTTTTCCAGGCAGGATATAACTCGAACTCACTGCCTACCCTGCTCATGCCGATGCTCGATCCTTCCAGGCGCGGCTTGACGAAAACCGGCAGACCGCCGTCGGCGAGCAGCTGCTTGCAATCGGCTTCGCTGCGTAATTCGAAAAAGTCGGGTGTGGCAATTCCGCTGCAACGAATGACTTTCTTGGTCAACAATTTATCCATGGTCAGGGCACAGGCACAGACGCCACTGCCGGTACTGGGGATGCCGAGAAAATCGAGCACCGCGCGTATGGTTCCGTCTTCGCCGCCACGACCGTGCAAAACATTGAAGACGCGGTCTACTTTCAATTCGGCGAGCTGGTAAAAGGCGCGCGCCTTGAGGTCGACCGCAACCGCGTCTACTCCAGCTTCGAGCAAGGCCTGATGCACCGCCTTGCCACTGTTCAGCGAGACTTCGCGTTCGGCCGAATCACCGCCCATGAGTACCGCTACCTTGCCGCATTTTTGCGCGCTGTCCGGGCGTGGAGCTGTGAGTGTCATCTTCACAGGGCCTGCCCCACTATGCGCACTTCGGTTTGCAAGCGAATGCCGAACTGTTGCTCCACCTGTTGTTGCAGGTGCTCGATCAGCGCTTCGACTTCGGCGGCACTGGTTGCGTTGTTGCTGATGATAAAATTAGCGTGTTTTTGCGATACACAGGCATTGCCAAGACAAAAACCTTTCAATCCGGCAGCCTCGATTAACTGCGCCGCATGCTCCCCGGGCGGATTGGTAAACACCGAGCCGCAGGATGGCTCACCGATTGGCTGGCTGGCATTGCGTTTCTGCAATAGCTGGCGGATGTTCGATGGTGCCTCTGCGCTGGCCGGGGTAAAGCGAAATTTTGCCGCTGCAAACCATTGCTGCGAGGGCATGTCCACATGACGATAGCCCACTTCAAATTCGCTGGCGTTGCGCTCTTCGAGCCGGCCGCGCTTATCCATCATTTGCAGGCTCTCAACCCACTGCCAGGTCTCACCACCGAAGGCGCCGGCATTCATCGCCAGCGCACCACCGACAGTGCCGGGGATCCCGGCAAAAAAATCGGCACCGGCCAGGCCCTGTTTTTGACAGAATTTGGCGAGTTTCGCGCAACTCACGCCTGCTTCGGCATAAACACTGCCATCCTCGTTGCAATGCAAAGCCTTCAACGCGTTCAGTGTGGCAATCACGTCACCGCGTATGCCGCCATCGCGCACCAGCAGGTTGCTGCCCAGGCCCACCCAGAGCGGGGTCGAGTCGTCCTCGAGTCCGGCCAGGTATTGCTGCAGGTCAGCCAGATCAGCTGGCTGATAATAACGATCCGCGGGGCCACCGAGACGCCAGCTGGTATGCTTCGCCATGGGCTCGTCTAACAACAGCTTGCCACGCAGGGAGGAATGACTGGCCACGTTCATGATTCTTTCACGCTGCGTCTGGCAAGGAATTGTGCCGACCAGGCACCGATGCTGCCAGCGCCCAGGGTGAGAAAAATATCGCCATCCTGAAGTATGTTTTCCACCACCTCGTCGAGGTCATCCACGGTTTCGACAAATACCGG
>CAXBMV010000602.1:0-2567 GCA_963976575.1 uncultured Gammaproteobacteria bacterium
CATTCCCGCACTGATTTGTGCCGCGGAACTGACCGATGCCGACGGCATACACCCCGGCTACGGTTTCCTCTCGGAAAATGCCGAGTTTGCCGAACAGGTTGAATCCAGCGGCTTCAAATTTATCGGTCCGAGTGCGGAATCGATTCGTATCATGGGTGACAAGGTAGCTGCGATCAAGGCGATGAAGGAAGCCGGCGTACCCACGGTGCCGGGTTCGGACGGGCCATTGGACGATGACAAGGCGCGAAACATGGCTACCCGGTTATTATCAAGGCAGCCGGTGGTGGCGGTGGTCGAGGCATGCGCGTGGTACACGCCGAGGGCAGCCTCATCAATTCGATCCATTTAACCAAGTCCGAAGCGGCCGCGGCTTTTAATAACGACACGGTTTACATGGAGAAATACCTCGGCTCGCCTCGTCATATAGAGATCCAGGTGTTAGCCGACTCGCATGGCAATGCCATACACCTTGGCGAACGCGATTGTTCGATGCAGAGGCGCCATCAGAAAGTCGTCGAAGAAGCCCCTGCCCCGGGTATCACTGCCGAACAGCGTAATCGCATCGGCGAACGTTGTGCCAAGGCCTGTATCAAGCTGGGCTACGAGGGCGCAGGCACCTTCGAATTCCTTTATGAGAATGAGGAGTTTTACTTCATCGAGATGAATACCCGCCTCCAGGTGGAGCATCCGGTCACCGAAATGGTGACCTGGGTAGACATCATCAAGGAACAGATTTCGATAGCCTCGGGTAACCCGCTGCGTTATCGCCAGGAAGATATCCAGATACACGGGCATGCGATCGAGTGTCGCATCAATGCTGAGGATTCGAAAACCTTTCTGCCATCCCCGGGAAAAATTACCCTCTACCATGCGCCGGGCGGTCCCGGGGTACGTATGGATTCGCATATTTACAATGGCTATGTTGTCCCCCCTTATTACGATTCGATGATCGGCAAACTGATCACTTACGGCAATACTCGTGAGTCGGCGATAGCACGCATGAACGGCGCCCTTTCGGAAATCGTTATCGAGGGAATCAAGACCAATATCGATCTGCAAAAAGACATCATCAGCGACGGCAATTTCGCGAGGGGCGGCACCAATATCCATTACCTCGAGAAAAAGCTGGGCATCGATTAGGCCTGCTCGCAGCCATGCCCTGGTGGCAATTCAGTGTGACCTGCCAGTCATCCGAACTGGAGCAGGTCGAATCCCTGCTTCTTGATCTGGGTGCACTCAGCCTGTCGCTGGCAGACGCGGGAGACGAACCTCTTTACGAACCTTTACCCGGTGACAACCCGATCTGGCAAGATTCTGTTGTAACCGGCATGTTCGATCCCGGCGTTGATCACGAGGCGCTATACCAGCGACTGATGAGCGCTCTGCCGCCACATCTGCTGGATCTTGTGCGACAGCAATCTCTGCAGGAACAGGACTGGGAAGAGGCCTACAAGCTGCATTTCAAACCGATTCAGTGTTCCCGGAATCTGTGGATAGTACCGAGCTGGTGCGATCCTCCCGACCCCGACGCGACCAATATCAGACTCGACCCGGGCATGGCCTTCGGCACCGGCGGTCATGCAACCACAGCCCTGTGCCTGAACTGGCTGGGTGAACACGACATTAGCGGTTACAGCGTTATCGACTACGGCTGTGGCTCGGGTATCCTCGCCATTGCAGCCTGCCAGCTTGGCGCTGAGGTGGTTGACGCGATAGACATAGACCCCCAGGCCCTGCGTGCGAGCGAGGCAAACGCCCAGACCAATGGAATAGACAGCGCACGCATAATTATTTCCCTTCCCGATGGTTTGCAGAGCAAACAGGTCGACCTGTTGATGGCGAATATTTTATCCGGCCCGCTGATCAGCTTTGCCGCTCGCTTTGCAGGGCTGATAAAACCGGGCGGCCAAATATTACTCTCCGGGATACTCAAGACACAGCTGGAAGAGATACAATTGGCCTACCAGCCCTGGTTTGAATTCGATCCTGTCGCTATCCGTGAGGACTGGGCCAGGGTTAGCGGAACACGAAAGCATGTTTAAGAGCACTCAACTCGGCGAAGTCATGGAAACCTGTTGCAACCAGTGCCACAGCCGTTTCCGTATCACCGAAAAACAATTGAAGCAGGCCTATGGCAAGGTCTGTTGCGGCGAATGCGGGCTGGTCTTCAATGCGCTGATCGCGCTGAAAAGCTACGAGGGAAAATTACCACCGGGTTACTATGCAGCCCTGCAACAGCTCCAGGAATCTGCGCCGAGTGAGCCACCGGAGAAAACGACCACCGAGTATATTTCTCGAGATCAGGATGATCGCAGTGAACTCAGTCTGCACGAAGCCATGTACGGTTCCGAGCGACGTTCTTTTCTCGCGTTTTCACCACTGCTCTGGTTTATCGGTATCCTGCTACTGGTCGCAATGGGCATTGCACAAGTCATTTACTATCAACGTTATCAACTGGTCGAAAACCAGCGTTACCAGCAACAGGTTATTAACCTCTGCGAATTATTGCCCTGCGCAGAGTCCGAATTTTCCAGCACCGAGCAGATTAAATTGCTGGAAAGAAATGT
>CAXBMV010000603.1:0-2565 GCA_963976575.1 uncultured Gammaproteobacteria bacterium
ATCGATGAAAAAGCTGAGGTGTTCGTCGGCGTCCATGCAGTTGGTCAGTTCATCGACCAGCTCGCCGTAAGGCTCGAGCATCAGCGACAGCAATTGCTCCTGACCTTCCAACGACAGCTGCGCCTCCGCCCAGCGGTAAAAGCGGTCCCAGGGGTGATTATCGGCGAGCGACTCATTTTCTATATAAGTGGCCACCTTTTCGTGATCCAGCTTCAATGCCTGCAGCTTTTCAATCTGAATCGGATGTTCGGAATGCCATTGCGACAGGTTGAAGCGGGCGCGTTCGAATTGTTGTTTAAACTCGTCGGTTTCATCCACCTCTGCCCGCGCCAGCGAACGCACTCGCGCAATCGCTTCCTCGCGCGCCATCATCCAGTTGTTGATCAGTGCAGGGTGGTTGATGAGAAAGGGTGCCATACCGAGGCCTGTAGAATTGCCAACACCGATGCGCCGCCTCAACTCCGGCTCGATAAGCACGGCGGTGTCACCACCCACAGACTTCGCAATATGCTCGACCAGATCTATGGCAAAGGCACGGATCAGCCATACCGAAAGCAGTTCCGCCTGGAAGGGGCCACTGACTTCGGGGCGCTCACATATGCTCAGCCGATCGGCCGCGCCAAATTTTCCCGAACCATAGACCGCGGTAGTGCGCACCAGATAACCAACTGCTTCGAGCTGGTCGCGATCGGGTTGACGACCGGCGGCGAGGCTTTCAATAACATGTTGCCACAGGCGCACCGAGCGATTGGCGCGCGACAGACTGAGTTCGCTGTCGGAAACACGCCCGGCTTCCTGTTTGGGCACATTTAGCTGCAGGCGATCGAGGTCAGCCGTGTCCGGAATGCCATCGAACAAGGTAAAGGTGGCATCCCAGGCGGTTGCGATGACGCGGTCGGAACGCATATCGTCGGGCAGGTCGTGGGAAAAAGCCACTAGCGAGTAGCTTCTCTCGGGTCCGTATACCGTGTAAACCGCTCTGCCGAAACCCTGCTCGTCGATTTCCCAGAGACTGCGTTTGAATTGCCAGTGCTCGCGTTTCAACCGGCGCAACAAAGTTCGCATGAAAGACAGGCGGGTTTGATGAAAACTGCCCATGCGCGCCAGGCGCATGACGATCTCAGGAGGCCGCCGGAACGCCGCCGCTTCGGGCATGGTGTTTTGTTCGGCGCAGTCCATCGCCAGTATCAGAAATCCGGGCCGAAGTTTTCGTCGAAGAAGCGCAACCAGTTGTTACCCATGATCTTGGCCACGCCTTCCGGGCTGAAACCATGGTCGAGCAGGCCCTGTTCGATATTGCCGAAATCGCGGCTATCGTTAAACCAGCTCGGCATGGGCGGGAAACCGGCATTTGCCTTATTGCCTTCACCGTAATCTATTTTCTTCGTCCAGCGACCGACACGCATCCACTCGACCACCGAATCGGGCTGATCCTGGCACAGGTCCGAGCCAAGACCGACATGGTCTATGCCCATGGTTTCTACCGCGCCAGCGATCATCTGGCAAAAGCTCTGCAACGTGCAATCGCTACCTTCTTTCAAGTGATGCGGGTACATGCTGAAGCCGAGCATGCCGCCGCTCTCGCCAAGTGCTCGCATCACTTCGTTCGATTTATTGCGCAGCGCCGGGTGCCAGAAGGCGGGGTTGGCATGAGAAATGACGATGGGTCGTTCACTGATCTCGATTGCCTCCAGTGTCGAGCGCTCGGCCGAATGGCTCATATCGACGACCAGCCCGACGCGATTCATTTCGGCGATGACTTCGCGGCCCATGCGCGTCACGCCACTGTCGTTCTGCTCGTAGCAACCGGTGGCCAGCAGCGACTGATTGTTGTAAGTCAATTGCATGAAGCGCGCACCCAGGCTATGCAGGATTTCGACCAGGCGGATATCGTCTTCCATCGGCGAGGGATTCTGAAATCCGAAGAATATCGCGGTGCGACTGGTATCGCGCGCAAGGCGCACATCGTCACCAGAATGACCCTGGAAAATCAAATGCGGGAAACGTTCGAAATAACTGTTCCACTGCTCCATGTTGGCCACGGTTTCGCGGAAGTTTTCGTGGTAGGCGATGGTGACATGCACCGCATCGAGACCGCCTTCACGCATTTGCTGAAATATTTTTTCCGACCAGTTGGCGTATTGCAGCGCGTCGATGCGATAGCTGATTTCGCTCATGGGAACCTCGTTTATGCCGGGTTGCCGCTACTGATGTAGGCGGTTTTCACATGGGTGTAAAATTCTTTCGCATACTGACCCTGCTCGCGCGGCCCGTAGGAAGACTCTCCGCGACCGCCGAAGGGGACGTGGTAGTCAGTCCCCGCGGTCGGCAGATTGACCATGACACAACCGGTGCGGGCATTACGCCGAAAATGCGTGGCTCGAGCCAGGTTACTGGTGATGATTCCCGCGGTCAGGCCGAAACGGGTATCATTGACCGTAGCCAGTGCTTCGTCGTAGGAATCCACCTTGATCACGCAGACCATAGGCGCAAACAATTCTTCGCGATTTACCTGCCAGTCATTGCTGGTGCCGCTGCCCACAGCCGGGGTTATGAAATAACCTT
>CAXBMV010000604.1:0-2560 GCA_963976575.1 uncultured Gammaproteobacteria bacterium
CTTGACCTTGGCACCGATCGCGATACCGTCATCGCCACGCTGCTCAGCGACTCAGAGCTTCGCGGGTTGCTCGAAACCAGTGAAATTGAAAAGCAATACGGCAGCAAGATTGCCCAGCTGACTCAAGGTGTAAACCGGCTGAATTCGATGCAGGATTGCAACCAGGCCCGCTACAACAGTCCGCAACAGGCGGAAATGCTGCGGCGCCTGCTGATGGCGATCATCAGCGATGTACGCGTCATGTTGATCAAGCTGTGCTACCGCGTCGAACGCCTGAAACTACTCAAGCATAGCGACTACGAAGAGCGTCGTTGCATCGCCCAGGAGACTCTTGACATATTCGCACCGCTGGCCAATCGCCTGGGCATGGGTTTGATCAAGTGGGAAATGGAAGACCTCGCCTTCCGGGCGCTGGAGCCACAGACTTACAAGAAAATCGCCAAACTGCTCGAAGAAAAACGCAGCGAACGCGAAGACTTTATCGGTAGTTTTACCAGCCGACTGGAAAGCCTGTTGAAGGAGCAGGGGCTGACCGCGACGGTGCAGGGCAGGGCGAAACACATCGTCAGTATCTGGCGCAAAATGCAGCGCAAAAAACTCGAGTTCCATCAACTCTTCGATGTTCGCGCGGTGCGCATACTGGTGGATTCGGTGGCCGACTGTTACGCGGTGCTGGGTGTGGTGCATACCACCTGGCAGCATGTGCCCAAGGAATTCGACGATTACATCGCCAACCCCAAGACGAACGGTTACCAGTCGCTGCATACCGCGGTGGTGGCGGAAGGTGGCAAGGTGGTCGAAGTGCAGATTCGCAGTCGGAAAATGCACGAAAACTCTGAAATCGGGGTAGCCTCGCACTGGCGCTACAAGGAGGGGGTAAACCTCGACCAGCGCATGGAATCGAGCATCTCGCAAATGCGCGATATGTTACAGGGCTCGGCCGAAGACATGAGCGATGCGATCTCGGAGATATCCACGCAGTCGGGTGACAGTCGAGTTTACGTGTTCACCCCGCAGGGCAAGATAGTCGACATTCCGCAGGGCGGGACGCCGCTGGGTCACAGATGTCGCGGTGCCAAGGTGAACGGGCGCATCGTAAACCTCACTACGGCATTGCACACCGGTGATGAAGTGGAGATTTTGACCACCAAGGAGAGCCGTCCCAGCCGCGACTGGATGAACAAGAATCTTGGCTATATCAAGTCCGCCGGTACCCGCTCTAAGGTGCGCAACTGGTTCAATCACCAGGACTTTGAACAGAACCTGGTCGATGGCAAGGCCATATACGACCGCACCCTGAGCAAGTACATGATCCACGATGCCAGCCTGAAAGACGTGGTGGCGCATTTCAAGCGCAAGGAAAGCGAACAGTTTTATGCCGATATAGGACGCGGACTGATAACCGCGACACAGATACTGGGTTATCTGCAAAGCGATGACAAAACTGAAGATCCATTCAAGAAAGTCAAAAAAGTCGAGAGCAAGGCACCAGCCTCTAAAGATGAAGTCAGCATACAGGGCGTGGGTAATCTGTTAACCCAGTTCGCGCGCTGCTGCAAACCGGTTCCAGGGGATAGTATCATCGGCTTTATTACGATCAATTCGGGGATTAGCATCCACAAACGCAGTTGTTCCAATATTCTCTCGTTGCCCGAGCAAAAACGGCAACGCCTGATCGAGGTCGACTGGGGGCAGCAGGGTGCCTCGGTATACCCGGTGGAAATCAGCCTGTCGGCCTATCAGCGTAACAGTCTGATGCAGGATATCAGCACCATACTGGCCAACCTGAAAATCAACCTGCTGAACATCAATTCCAACACCAATAAGGAAGAACAAATGGTGTATACGCGACTCACCATCGAAATCCATGGCGTCGACGAACTGGTGGCTATTATGGAAAAGCTGTCGCAGTTGCCCAATGTCCAGGAGGTGAAGCGTGTTGCCTGAAGCGCTGGCCACGGAATCGACTGACACAGCTGTTCAGCCTGATCGACGTTTCTGTATCGCGCCGATGATGGATTACTCGGATCGGCATAGTCGTTATTTTCTGCGCCTGTTTTCGCCGCGCATTCTGCTCTATACCGAAATGGTTACCGCGGCGGCAATCCAGAATGGCGACCGCGAGTACCTGTTGCGATTCAACGCCGAAGAGCATCCGCTGGCGGTGCAGCTGGGTGGTTCTGATCCCGAGCAACTTTACCAGGTGGCGAAGATATGCAGCGACTTCGGTTTCGATGAAATCAATCTGAACTGTGGCTGTCCCAGCGACAGGGTTCAATCGGGTAGTTTCGGCGCCTGCCTGATGAAGGATGCCGCGCTGGTCGCAGATTGCGTTGCCGCCATGAAGAGCGCGACGCGGCTGCCGGTGACGGTGAAGCATCGTACCGGCATCGACCAGCAGGAAGATTACGACGAGTTTGCCGGGTTCGCGCGGGTGCAAATCGAAGCCGGTGCCGATGCGTTGATCGTGCATGCACGCAATGCCTGGTTGCAGGGCTTGAACCCGAAACAGAATCGCGAAATACCACCATTGAAGTATGACTGGGTTTACCAGCTCAAG
>CAXBMV010000605.1:0-2549 GCA_963976575.1 uncultured Gammaproteobacteria bacterium
ATCATTGAGAAAACGCTTCTGTCCGTCCAGCGGATCGGCGCTGCCGAATCCACCGTAGCGATAAAGTACCGGCAGGGCGGTAAAGCCTATGCCGACCTGGCGCGCGGCCTGCAGGCATTGCAGACTCATTTCGGCGCGATTGGTATAGGCGTTGCCATCGATGTTGTGGTGCAGGTATTGAAACTCGCCAACGCAGCTGTATCCGGACTTCAGCATTTCCAGGTAAAGCTGGGCAGCGATGTGCTGCAGGTGTTCCGGCTGGATGCGTTCGAGATAGTGGTACATGACCTTGCGCCAGGTCCAGAAGCTGTCACGCGCGGCCTCGCCGCTGACGCCGGCGCGTTCGCCCAGTCCTGACATGGCGCGCTGGTGCGCGTGCGAATGCACGTTGGGAATCGCCGCAATGAGCAATTCGACGCGGTCGCCGGATTCGTAGGGCTGTCCGCTCACGATCGATGCGATATCACCGGTGTGGTCGATATCGATTGCGACCGACTCGGCCCAGCCGTCGGCAAGTAAAGCCGACGCTGCCCAGATTGACTGTGTCATAAGTAGTACCCGTATGCCTGCCTTGCGTTTGATCAAATTCGAGCGTATCATACTTGTATATACAAGTATAGCGCAGCGCGCGGAAACCTGTCTCAATGCCTCAAACCCTGTTGATCAACGCAAATCTGGCCTGCCTCGATGGCGATCAGGGCTACGGTATGCGCGGGCAGCACGCGCTTCGGGTAGACGATGACAAGATCGGATGGATCGGCCCGATGTCAGAATTCCCCGGAGACTTCGATGGTGAAGTCATCGATTGCCGCGGCAGACTGGTCAGCCCGGGGTTGATCGACTGTCATACTCATCTGGTTTATGGCGGTGACCGTGCCGATGAATTCGAGATGCGACTCGAAGGCGCCAGTTACGAAGAACTTGCCCAGAGTGGCGGTGGCATAGTTTCCACGGTGAAGGCCACGCGTGCAGCCAGCGAGGAGGAATTGTTCGCTCAGGCAGTGCCGCGCATCGAAGCACTGCTCGGGGAAGGTGTCACCACGCTGGAAATCAAATCGGGATATGGCCTGGACAGCGACAATGAAATCAAGATGTTGCGCGTGGCGCGCCGGCTCGGCGAAACCTATCTGGTGCGCGTAAAAAAGACTTTCCTCGGTGCCCACGCCCTGCCCGCCGAATACAGCGGGCGTAGCGATGACTATATCGAACTGGTCTGCGATGAAATACTGCCCAATGCGCATGCCGAGGAGCTGGTCGACGCGGTAGACGTATTCATCGAATCCATTGGTTTCAGTGTTGAACAGGGCGCCAAGGTGCTGGATGCCGCAGAATCGATGGATATTCCGTTCAAGGCGCATGTCGAACAACTCAGCGATCTCGGTGGCGCGCTCATGGCTGCCCATCGGGGCGCGCTTTCGGTCGATCACCTCGAATATCTTCCGGAAAATGACGTCGCCGAACTGGCACAGACCGATACGGTCGCGGTGTTGTTGCCCGGTGCCTACTATGTGCTGCGCGAAACCCAGCTACCGCCGATACAGGCTTTTCGCCAACATGGCGTGCCCATGGCACTGGCCAGCGATGCCAATCCCGGCAGTTCGCCGGTAACTTCGCTGTTACTGATTATGAACATGGCCTGCACGCTGTTTCGCATGACCCCGTCCGAAGCATTGCGCGGCGTCACCATCAACGCGGCCAGGGCGCTTGGCCTGCAACGGCAGATCGGCTCTATCGAACTGGGCAAGCAGGCTGACCTGGTGTTATGGGATGTCGAAAAACCGGCGCTGCTGAGCTATCGCCTCGGTCTCAATCCCTGCGCGGCAGTGATGCAGGGCGGCCGCTGGCGTAGTCGCGAGGGCCTGTAAATGAATGCCATGCTCGACAGCTTTGACGAGATCAACAAGGCGGTGGCCCAACCGATTTACCAGCAGATCAAGACCCATATCGAACAGAAAATTGCCGCGGGTGACTGGGTCGCGGGGCAAAAACTGCCATCGGAAAATGACCTGGTGACGGCGCTGGACGTGAGTCGCATGACGATCAACCGCGCGCTGCGTGAACTGACCCAGGAAGGGCTGATCAATCGCGTGCACGGCATAGGCTCTTTCATTGCGGAAAAGCCACGCCACGCCAGTTTGATCGAGTTGCAGGATATCGCGCTGGAAATAAAACAAGGCGGTCGGCGTCACAGTTCGCAGGTGCTGGCGCTGGAAACCCTGCCAGCTCCGGCCGATATCGCCGAGGCCATGGGCGTCGTCGAAGCAAGTACTTTATTCTATCTGCGCGCGGTGCATCTCCAGGATGACTTGCCGATCCAGCTGGAATCCCGCTATGTCAGTCCGCAGGCCATGCCCGAGTTTATACATCAGGATTTTAGCCGGATAACTTCCACGGCCTATTTGCTACTGCAATACCATCCGGACGAAATGGAACATATCGTACGCGCCTGCCTGCCCGACAGGGAAACCTGTCGCCAGCTGGCGATGCAGGCTGGACAACCCTGCCTGCAGTTAACCCGGCGCACCTGGCGAGATGGCCTGGTGTTAACC
>CAXBMV010000606.1:0-2542 GCA_963976575.1 uncultured Gammaproteobacteria bacterium
GGGGGATTCGTTGCGCGGGTTATCGTCGGTTACCACCGCGTGATCGGCCAGTTCTTCCACTGCGCGCCCCATGCCGCTGCGCTTGCCCTGATCGCGGTCACCGCCGCAGCCAAATACACACCAGAGCTCACCATCGCTGTGCTTGCGACAGGCCTTCAGACAGGCGCGCAGGGCTTGCTCGGTATGGGCAAAGTCAACCACCGCGGCCGCCATCGACGCCTTGCCGGAAAAATGCTCCATGCGCCCGGGAATGGGTTGCAAGTCCTTAACCGCCAGTTCTATTTGCTGGTAATCCAGCCCAAGGGCTACCAGCGTGGCGATACAGGCCAGTGTATTTTCGACATTAAAATCACCCAGCAAAGCGGTGACCGCTGTGACTACGCCGAGGCTGGTTTGCGCGCGTATGTTTTGTCCGTTCCGGGTCAGCTCGCTGTCGATCAGGCTCACTTCGACAGGGGCATCTTGCTTATGATCGATCGAGTAACGAATCAGGCCTGCGCTATTGACCTCAGCACCTAGCCTGCGGCCAAACTCATCGTCGGCGTTAACGACTCTGGCAGACAGATCAAAGTCGTGGAATAGCCGTGCCTTGGCGTTGGCGTAACTGGCCAGGTCACCATGGTAATCGAGATGGTCGCGCCCAAGATTGGTCAACACCGCGATATCGAAATGGCAGCCGTCGACGCGGTACTGCTCCAGCGCATGCGAGGAGACTTCCATCACCACGTACTCGCAGCGCTGCTGGTGAAATTTGAACAGGCGTGACTGCAGGCTCACCGCGTCGGGGGTGGTGAGCGAATCCGGGGTAAGGCGGTTACCGATACCATAACCAAGCGTGCCGATGCTGGCGCAGGACTTGCCCAGCTTGCTCAGCGCCTGGGTAATGAGGTGGGTGACGCTGGACTTGCCATCGGTGCCGGTCACACCGATGATCGTCATCGCTGCACCGGGGTCGCCAAAGAAGCGGCTGACAATTCTTCCATTCACCCGCGGCAATTGCGCAACGCCGACCCACAAGGTATTCACCTGCTTGCGCAGCAGCGCGATTCGCTGCTGGCTGTATTCGTCGCTGCTGTCGTAAATAATCGCCACGGCACCCGCCTTGACCGCGTCTATGGCGTAATCGATGCCGTTGGAACTGATTCCGGGTAGCGCCATAAATGCCGAGCCGGGGGTAATCTGACGACTGTTGCTGGCGATATTGAATATCATCTCGGCCACCACAGTGGTGTTGACCTCGAATCCCGCCAGCAAATCTACCAGCGACATACCTGGCTGCCTGTCTGCCATCATGCCCCCTTCCCCTTATCCAGCGCTCGAGCCTGCAGCGTGGGCAGATCATCAGGCGCAATGTCGAGAATGCGCAATGCGTTGGACATGACTTCCTGGAAAACCGGAGCGGCTACAATGCCACCGTAATAACCATTCTGGCTGGGTTCATCGATCATCACCGCCATCACCAGGCGCGGATTACTGGCCGGCGCTATACCGGCAAATACCGCGACGTATTCATCTTTTTGGTAACCGCCATCTATGCTCTTCTTCGCGGTTCCAGTCTTGCCGGCAACCCGATAACCGGGCACCGCCGCCGTCTGCGCGGTGCCACCAGGACCAACCACGCTCTCCAGCATTTTTAATACCGCGTTGGCAGTGGACGACTTCATCACGTGACGCGATATCTCGTTACCCTTCGATTCTTGAGCATCGACACGAATCAGACTGAGATCAACCTGACGTCCCTGGTTGGCAATAATCGCGTAAGCCCGCGCCAACTGCGCGATAGACATGGAAATCCCGTAGCCGAAACCGAGACTGGCGTGATCCAGCGGCTGCCACTGACTGAAATGACGGAAATAACCCGAGGATTCCGCTGGAAAGGAAATCTTCGAGGCTTCGCCGAAACCGTAGTCCTTGAAAGACTTCCACATTTCCTCTGGCGTCATCGTCATGGCCACACGCGAGGCGCCGACATTGCTGGAACGCCGCAAAATATCGCCCAGTCCGAGCACACCATAGTTGCGCGTATCTTTTATCGGGTGCCCGCTTACCATGAACCAGCCCGGCGAGGTATCGACATTGCTGGCGCCATTGAAATAACCGCGATCGATGGCGGCGGCCATGGTTAAGGGTTTGATCGTGGAACCGGGCTCGAAGACGTCGGTCAGGGCACGGTTGCGCAACTCGTCGGGTTTCATCGATTTGCGTTGATTCGGGTTAAACGAAGGTTGATTGACCATCGCCAGAACTTCGCCGGTTTTTGCATCGAGTAAAATTGCCGAACCCGATTTGGCTGCATGGTATTTAACCGCACGCGCAAGACTGCGGTAGGCGATGTATTGCAGGCGCATATCGATACTGGTATAGACATCCTTGCCCGGGATAGCGCGCTTGACCTGCGCCAGTTCTTCAACCACTTCGCCCTTGCGATTGCGTATCACGCGACGCTGACCGGACTCGGCCTGTAACCATTGCTGGTAAACCAGTTCCAGACCTTCCTGGCCACGGTCATCTATATCGGTAAAGCCAACCACGTGCGCCACAA
>CAXBMV010000607.1:0-2541 GCA_963976575.1 uncultured Gammaproteobacteria bacterium
GGCAAGCCCTCGACACGCGTGCCTGGACAGCTGGCATAGATTTTATCGACGCAGGCGTGGTCCAGCTCGCCCACCACCACGGGTTGCAAGTAGCCATTCTGCGTTTTGCAGACGCGTATTTTGTCCGCACCGGCGACCGCCTGGCAGAGGCCACAGCCTATGCAAAGACCCTGTTCTACAATCGCGTAAAGGCGCTCCTCTGGACTCGCTTCTGAACTCATGTCTTGCCTCTTTCGTGCATCTTGATCCAGGAGTGTCCGACAGGCCGCGCGGCAGGTCAACCTGTCCCGGAAACCGGCGTGTAGCGTCGTCCCGGAAACAGCGCAGCTGTTATCCGGGAACTCCAGACGCATGCCCTGTGGATCGGTAATGTCATCCCAAAGGCGTGAACCCTCTGGAGATCCCGGACATGCGCTACGCGCATTCCGGGATGACGTTCCCTTTTTTGTTTAAGTTGCGCGCTCATTCCGGGATGACGTTACTTTTTTAAGTTGCGCGCATTCCAGGATGACGCTCATTTTTTATTGAGGCTGCGCGCAGGCGGGATGACGTTGCCTTGTTCTTGGTGCCCTTCAAGTCGCCAATCATTCCAGCCAGGCGCTGTCGAATTGCGCGGCCTAAAGAGCGGCGTGCCACAGGCCGCCGATCAGACGCGCGGTTCGATAGCGCCTGGCTGGCTGCGACTCACTAAAAACCGGATGACGCGTGAAATACATTCCCATAACATGACGCAGTCGCGAAATGAGAAAACAATGCATACACAGCTAAGCAGGTTCGCAGTTCTTTTCACAGGCCGATCTGGCTACGGCAATATCGTCGTCGAAATATGAAACCTGCCTGTAGATGAAATCGCTACTGCTGGCGGTTGGCGTGATGTCACTGGGCAAGCTGCTGTTTGCCACCCAGGACGTTATCATCAAGTATATGAGCGGCGCCTACCCGGTACACGAAATCGTATCGATACGTGGTCTCGTCGCCATCCCCCTGTTACTGCTGATTACCGGTTTCAGTATCGGTTTACCGGCGTTGCTCCGACACAAACCCTGGCTGCACCTGCTACGTGGTGCACTGATGTTTCTCGCCTTTCTGACCTACTATGTCGCCCTGTCGGAAATGACACTGATCAACGCCACGGCGCTGTTTTTCACTGCGCCGTTTTTCATTACCATTTTGTCGGTTCCATTTCTCGGTGAAAAAGTCGGTCTGCGGCGCATTCTGTCGATGCTTGGCGGATTCATCGGTGTGCTGGTCGTGCTTAGACCCGATAGCGCCGGCTTCGACGCGATTGCATTACTGCCCATAGTGGCGGCATTTTTTTACGCGGTCTGCCAGGTCATGGTGAGATTCGCGGGCATGACCGCACCCGCGGTCATCATGTCGCTATACGCCAGCATTGCCTTTATGCTGCTGGGTTTGCTTACCGGTTTCATTCTTATTGGCGCGGAACCGACCGCCAGCGATGCCAGCAGCATGGCCTTGCTGCAACCATGGTCTATGCCTTCGATGAGAGATTTTCTGTTTCTGGCCTATACCGGGGTAACCAGCGCACTCGGATTCATGTTTGCCAGCTACGCCTACCAGAAGGCCGAAGCTTCACAACTGGCGCCTTTCGAATACCTGTTAATCGTCTGGGTGGCGCTACTCAGTTATCTGGTCTGGGGGGAAATACCCGACCGGCAAAGTCTGATCGGCGTAGCCATCATCATCGCTTCCGGGATATACGTATTAAAGCGCGAGAAGCAACCCGGCGCGCTGGCCTATACCGGTTTGACCCGACGTTAACCCGTCTACAGGGCCCTGGAGCGCAGCATCATCATCTTATCGATCTGCATGTCTTCGAAGCTGTAGGGAATACCACCGATACCCAGGCCTGAATGCTTCAGTCCGGCGAATGGCATCCAGTCGACGCGAAACGCGGTGTGATCGTTGACCATAACACCCGAAGCGTCGAGATTCTGGTAACAGTGCATAGCAGTATCGATATCCCGCGTTATCACCGCAGCCTGGAAAGCAACATCCAGGCTGTTGGCGCGGGCGATGGCCTCGTCGATATCATCAAAAGCATAGACACAGATAACCGGCCCGAAGACTTCCATCTGGCTGACCTTGCTGGTATTGGCCGGCTCGAATAACACGGTCGACTGATAACTGGTGTCGCTAAAGCGTTCACCACCGCTTAGAAGGGTAGCACCCTCGGCGACTGCTTCGCGCACCCAGTTATCGACGCGTTCGACTTCACCGGTTCGGATTAACGGCCCGATTTCACTGTCTTCGAGGGTGGGGTCGGCGATTTTCATTTTCGCGCCCAACCCGGCGAGTCGATCGGCAACCTCCCTGGCAATGCTGCGATGCGCGAATACGCGCTGCACCGAAACACAAACCTGACCGGCATGATAAAAACCGCCCTTGGCGAGTAATGGCAGGGTATCGTCGAGGTCGGCATCGGCGGCGCAGAGTGAAGCCTCGGCTTCCTCCGCTCGGGCGGCGGCGATCGAGGCCCTGAGGGCGGCCGCCGCCCTGGAGACGGTGCCCTTCCACCCC
>CAXBMV010000608.1:0-2532 GCA_963976575.1 uncultured Gammaproteobacteria bacterium
AACATAACCAGGCGGGGAGCTGAACAGCATGTCCTTGATGATCACCGACGAGTGTATCAATTGTGATGTTTGCGAGCCCGAGTGCCCGAATGATGCGATCTATCCCGGTGTCGAGATTTACGAAATCGATCCCGCTTTGTGCACCGAATGTGTCGGACACTTTGAAACCTCGCAATGTGTCGAGGTTTGTCCGGTAGACTGCATTCCTTTGCATCCGGGACATGTCGAATCACGCGATCAGTTGATGGAGAAATATCGTCGCTTAACCGGAAACGAATAGTATGAACTTTTGCGAAAATCATTGGCTGAAGCCTCAACTCGTTGGGGTTTTTTTGTGCCTGCTTTTAAGCTCTGCAACTACCCTGGCAGCCCCTTCGGCGGTCGCCTCGGCGCATCCGCTGGCGACGCGAGCCGGTATCCAGATCATGCAGCAGGGCGGCAATGCCTTCGATGCGGCGATCGCGGTTACAACGGTACTGGCGGTGGTCGAGCCCTATTCCTCGGGGATAGGCGGAGGTGGCTTTTACCTGTTACACCAGCAGGCTAAAAAACGCCAGATCATGCTCGATGCTCGTGAACGTGCGCCTCTGAAAGCCCATAGAGACATGTACCTGGATGCCGAGGGCAAGGTAGACCATGATTTGTCGATGAATGGTGCCACTTCGGCAGGCATACCCGGGATTCCGGCGGCGCTGGAACATTTGGCAGCTTATGGTCGCCTGCCGTTACATAAATCGATGGCGCCTGCGATCAAACATGCCAGGCAGGGCTTCGAAGTCGATGACTATTACCGACGCATGGCCGGATTTCGACTCGAAGTGCTGCAGCGCTACGCGTCGACGCGTCGGGTGCTGCTAGACGATGGTGAAATTCCCAGGAGTGGCTTCCTGTTGCGCCAGCCCGACCTGGCCGTGACTCTGGAAGCCATAGCCGAACAGGGCAAGGCAGGATTCTACCAGGGCCCGGTGGCGCAGAAACTGGTTGATGCCGTGCTCGACAATGGCGGCATCTGGTCGCTGCAGGATTTGAACCAGTACCAGTTAATCGAGCGCGAACCGATACGTTTTCGTTTTCGCGATGCCGAGATCGTCGCCGCGGCCCTGCCTTCATCGGGTGGACTGGTGCTCGCGTCCATATTCAACATGCTCGAGGAGCTGGGTTATCGCCACGGTGCGGGTGTGGATAGCGTGCATCAACTGGTCGAGGCAATGCGCCGCGCCTATCGCGACCGCGCCGAGTACATGGGTGATATGGATTATGTCGATGTCCCGGTAGACCGGTTGAGCGCACGAGCCTACGCGGCCAGTTTGCTGACTGACTACTCGGCGCAAAAGGCGACTCCCAGTGCTGAACTACGCGCCATTGCCAGCGATCAGGGCGGCAATGACACCACGCATTTCTCGATTGTCGATGCCGACGGCAACATGGTGGCGGCAACCCTGTCGGTGAATTATCCCTTTGGCTCTGGACTGATTGCGCGTGGTACCGGCGTCTTGCTCAACGATGAAATGGATGATTTTTCTGCCAGCCCAGGCGTACCCAACGCCTACGGTCTGCTAGGCAGTGACGCCAACGCGATTTCACCGGGCAAGCGCATGCTATCGAGCATGACGCCGGCCTTTGTGCGCACACCCCGGCAAACTCTGGTTTCGGGAACGCCGGGCGGCAGCCGCATTATTACTATGCAACTGCTCGGCATACTCGAATTTCTGGCCGGTGCGGATGCCGAGGCGATTGTTTCGCAACCGCGATTTCATCACCAGTATTTTCCGGACAGTATCAGTTACGAAGACAATGCCTTTGACGACGCCATGCAGCAGGGGTTACAGGCGAGGGGGCACGAACTGAAACTCATGTCTTATCGCTACGGCAATATGCACAGCATCATCAGGCAAAATGGCAGCGGAGAACTGGATGCGGCATCCGACCCACGCGGAATCGGTCAGGCAATAGTCGACGAATAACGCCGTCAGGGCCGCTTGCATGGCCCCGGCGACTGCCTAGTCGCTATACCCAGGCATTTCCCGATCGAGGATGCGTTTCATCGCATTGAAAAACAAGTCGTGACGCTTACCCTTGTGGCGATCATTCGCGTCAGGTGTTTGTACCTGTTTAATCACCTCCGGCGAAATGGCCAGGAGCTTTTCGCCGGTACTCATGGCGCGGATTTGTGCACAACACACGCGTTCGAGCAGGTAGAGCATGCGGTAGGCCTGTGCGATAGAGTCGGTGGCCACCAGCACGCCGTGATTCCTCAGAAACATCACCGGTTTGTCGCCAATGAAGCGGCCGAGGCGTTCGCCTTCCTCGAGGCTGTCGGCGGTGCCGTGGTACTCGTCGTAGTAGGCGATATTGCCGTCGAAGAATGCAGAGGTCTGGCAGGCCGGAACAAGGCGGTTGTTTTCCAGCATATTCAACGCCAGCGCCCAGTTCTGATGAGTGTGCATGACCACGCGGCGACCGCTGATACGGTGTATCGGGGCGTGAATACACTGCGCTGATAATTCTACCGTGCCTTCGCCTTCGAGAGTT
>CAXBMV010000609.1:0-2527 GCA_963976575.1 uncultured Gammaproteobacteria bacterium
CCGATGAAGAGATTGCCGACATAGGCATCCCGTATTTCGTATTTGACTGTAACCGTGGTTCTGCCATCTTTACGCACGGCGGTTATGTCCTCGTTGCGTATTCCTTTTACATCATCGACATAGAGTCGCTTTTGCAAAGACTCCCAGATCGCTCGTTTCGATTTCACATCCAGCGCCTGGTCCTGTTGCATCGCTTCCAGGGCCGCTTTCACCTTGAAATTACCGTAATACATCGGGAATACCTTGAAAAACGTAATAATCAACAGGCCGAAAATTCCCACCATGCCTATTATGCCAGCCGTTGACATGCCTTTTTGTCGGTGCGTCGACCTAGTTTTCGTCATCATTGCATTCACCTCAGTTCGAAATAGTCTGGCCTATCCTGGATATATCCAGGCCGTTACCACCACTGCGCCAGTCCCAGTGCATCCATATCATAACAGCCTTTCCAACCAGGTTTGCTTCGGGCACAAAACCCCAGATACGGCTGTCATTACTATGATCACGATTATCGCCCATTACAAAATATTGACCTTCGGGAACAAACACTTCCCCATTCACCGTATAGGTAGTGCTCGGGTTGGTCATTATAGAGTAGCTGTTACCATCGTTTTCCTCGATAAAAACTTCGCACTGGGCATTGCTGCGGTCGCATCCACTGGCACCTGACATCTGATTTCGGTCACCCAGTCCATCGTAAATATGATCACTGTTGATCTTAAGGGGTTTTCCATTGATCGACAGGCGTCGATTATAGTAACTAATATGATCGCCAGGCAATCCGATCACGCGCTTAATATAATCCTGTGATTCGTCCTTGGGATAGCGGAAAACCACAACATCACCGCGAGCCGGGCGGCTACCCTCGGTCAGGCGGTTATGCCATACCGGTAGACGCAAACCATAGCTATATTTATTCACCAGGATAAAGTCCCCCACCAGTAAGGTAGGCATCATCGACCCAGAGGGGATTCGGAAAGGTTCGAACAAAAGCGCACGCAACACCAGAACGGTTAGCAATACCGGAAAAAAAGCCCTGGCATATTCGATAATCAGCGGTTCATGGGCCGGCTTGCCAATGCTCGCCGGGCGGCGCAACCGACGCAGCAAAAGCAGCTCGAGCAGCCAGATAACCCCGGCCGTGAACGTCAGAATTACCAGCAAAAATTCAAAATCAAAATGGACCATTCAGCTACTGCCTCTAAACTTTGATAAAACAGGCGATTAGTTATCTACCTTAAGAACTGCGAGAAAAGCATCTTGAGGGATTTCAACATTACCCACCTGTTTCATACGCTTTTTACCGGCTTTTTGCTTTTCAAGCAATTTACGTTTGCGGGACACATCGCCTCCATAGCATTTGGCGGTAACATTCTTACGCAATGCTTTGACATTGGAGCGCGCAACTATATTCGAACCTATGGCCGCCTGTATAGCCACATCAAACATCTGCCTGGGAATAAGTTCCTTCATTTTAGCGGCCAGTTCGCGGCCACGGTAATCGGCGTTACTACGATGCACGATGAGCGATAGCGCATCGACTTTTTCACCATTGATGAGCACATCCAGCTTGACCAGGCTGGAGACCTGGAAGCGCAGAAACTCGTAGTCGAAGGAAGCGTATCCGCGGCTTACCGATTTAAGCCTGTCGAAAAAGTCGAGCACGATTTCACTCAGCGGGATTTCAAAAACCAGCGAAACCTGGCTACCGAGGAAGCGCAGGTCCTTTTGTACGCCGCGCTTCTCGATGCACAGAGTAATGACGTTACCGATATAGGCTTCGGGCAGGAGGATATTGGCCTGTATGATCGGCTCACGAATTTCATTGATCTTGTTGATCGGCGGTAAATCTGCCGGGTTATGAATTTCGATCACCTCGGACGCGGTGGTTTCGACTTGATATACCACGGTCGGTGCTGTGGTGATCAGATCGAGGTCATACTCGCGCTCAAGCCGTTCCTGCACAATTTCCATGTGCAACATACCAAGAAAGCCACAACGAAATCCAAAGCCCAGTGCCTGGGAAGTCTCTGGCTCGAAGTGCAAGGCAGCATCATTAAGCTTCAGTTTTTTCAATGCCTCGCGACAGTCTTCATAGTCTTCAGCGTTGATCGGAAAAAGCCCGGCAAACACACGTGGCTGAATTTCCTTGAAGTCGGCCAAAGCCTGTTCGGCAGGGCTTTGCGACAGGGTGATAGTGTCACCAACCTTGGCAGATTCGATATCTTTAATGCCGGCGATGACGAAGCCGACATCACCAGCCTGCAGTATTTCGGTCTGTTTACGTTTCGGCGTAAATATGCCGACTTTTTCAACCATATAATCGCGCTTACTGGACATCATCTGGATCTTCTGCCTGGGCAGGATCTTTCCCTCCATGACGCGCACCAGGATAATGACGCCGACGTAGGCATCGAACCACGAGTCGATGATCAGGGCCTGGGTTTTATGATCGGCAGAACCTTTCGGGTGAGGAATCTTTGCGACTATCTGTTCGAGTAAATCATCTATGCCAACACCGGTCTTG
>CAXBMV010000610.1:0-2527 GCA_963976575.1 uncultured Gammaproteobacteria bacterium
AAACGAATCAATGGATACTCGAAATTGAGGCTGGTCACCACCACTTCACCGACTTCGCCGTCGGCGAGCAGTTCGCCGCTGCCGGGACGCACGATTTCGAGATAAATACCTTCATCGATAATAAGCCCTTCGAGCGCGCTCGACTCGTAACCGATCAGACCGAGGTCGGCGGTGGCGTAGCATTGCTGCACGCGGATACCGCGTTCGCCGAAGCCATTGCGCAGCACTGCTGGCAGCGCCTCACCGGACACCAGCGCCTTGCTGATCGAGCGGATGTCCAGCTTCAGCTCGTCGGCCTTGTCGAGCAGAATTTTCAGAAACGAGGGAGTGCCGACATAGGCCTGTGGCTGCAGGTCGACGATGGTTTGCAATTGCAGTTCGGTCTGGCCGACGCCACCCGGAATGACGGCGCAGCCCAGCGCGTTGGCGCCACTTTCGAGCATGCGCCCTGCCGGGGTGAGATGGTAACTGAAACTGTTGTGCACAAGCTCGCCGGGGCGTAACCCGGCCGCATAAAGCGCGCGCGCCAGGCGCCAGAAATCAGAACGCGCATAGCCGGGTTCGTAGATCGGGCCAGGCGAGGCGAATACCTGGTTGTGCTGGGCGAGGTTGTTGGCGTTGTAACCACCGAAGGGTCGCTGGCGTCCCTGCAGTTCGATCAGTTCGGCCTTGCGCGTCAGCGGTATCTGTGCGAAATCCTGCGCCGTTCTGATCGACTCGGCATCGACATCCTTTAACAGTCCGGCGTATGCCTGGGTATTGTTTTGTGCATGGCTTAGCTGGATTCTCAGGGCTTCCAGCGCTGCAGACTCGCGCTGATCCGGGTCGCGGGTTTCCAGCGCATCGTAGAATTCACTCATGGGTTTTACCTTCAATCAGCGACGGCATTGCCAACAGCTGCTGCCGGCGCGTCAGGTGAGCCAGCGCTTGCGCCGGCGGTAATGTTTTACTTCGCGAAAATTGACGCGTTGACCCTCGCTGATGCCGAGATAAAATTCCTTCACGTCGGTGTTGTCGCGCAGTTCAGAAGCCTTGCCGTCGAGCACCACGCGACCATTCTCGAGTATGTAACCGTGTTTGGCATAACGCAGCGCGATATTGGTGTTCTGCTCGGCGAGCAGGAAGGTGACCCCTTCTTTTTCATTCAGGCGGGCGACGATTTCGTAGATTTCTTCCACCAGTTGCGGCGCCAGACCCATCGAGGGTTCGTCCAGCAGAATCATTTTTGGTCGCGACATCAGCGCACGGCCTATCGCCACCATTTGCTGCTCGCCGCCGGAAGTGTAACCGGCCTGCGCCTTGTAGCGTTCCTTCAGGCGCGGGAAGTAACCGTACACCAGTTCCAGATCGCGCTGTATCGCGGCATTGCCGTCCTTGCGCGTATAGGCCCCGGTCAGCAGGTTTTCCTCGACCGTTAAATGTTCGAAACAATGGCGTCCCTCCATGACCTGGATGACGCCGCGTTGTACCAGCTCGGATGAGCTGAGCTTGTCGATACGTTGTCCTTCGAATTCGATACTGCCCTTGGTGATGTCGCCGCGCTCGGCGCGCAACAGATTGGAAATCGATTTCAGCGTGGTCGATTTACCGGCACCGTTAGCCCCGAGCAGGGCGACTATGCCCTGCTCGGGGACTTCCAGCGAAACACCTTTCAATACCAGGATGACGTGGTCATAAATGACCTCGATATTATTCACCGACAACATCGGCCGGCTTGTGGCCGTGTCGACCTGTGCGTTCACGCGTCGATCCTGTTTAACATTTGACCTAGCCGCAGATACGCGGCAGTACGTTATTTTCAGCGGCGTACTGGGCCGAGTCCTCGGCGATCAGCGGACCGGTTATATCGCGCATCGGCTCGTAGAACTTGGTCACTATCGACCACTTGCCAGCCTTGGCGTCCCACTGCTGCAAAGCGACCTTGCCCGGACCTTCGTGGTTTTCACAACTGATCTTCACCGGGATGGTGAAGTTCGGCAATCCCAGTTCCTTCAGGCGCGCCTCGTCGACATCCAGTGCCTCGAAACCATCGCGCACATGCACACCCTTGACCTTGTTGGTCTTGTGGATGTCCATCGCCTTGCGAATCGCTTCTACGGTCCACATCGCGGCCACCAGACCCCGGTTGTAGAGTACTTCGCCGATGCGATCGCGTTCACCGAGACCATTACCGGCATCGTAGACATACTTCTTGATGTCGTCGTGGGCGGGGAAGTTATCGCCAGGCTGATGGAAGGTGCCCGACAGGTAACCGTGTGCACCGTCACCGGCGGGGACCACGTCGTTTTCAGAGCCCGACCACCATACGCCGATGAAATGGTCCATCGGGTAGCGGATCGAAGAGGCTTCCTTGATCGCGACCTGGTTCATCACGCCCCAGCCCCACATCATTACCCAGTCGGGGCGTTCCTTGCGGATTTGCAGCCAGGTGGATTTCTGTTCCTGTCCCGGGTGATCTACCGGCAGTTGCATGAATTCGAATCCGAATTTCTCAGCCGCAACTTCGAGCGTGCGGATCGGTTCCTTG
>CAXBMV010000611.1:0-2525 GCA_963976575.1 uncultured Gammaproteobacteria bacterium
AGGCCAGCTCATCGGCGTCGAGCAGGCCGATATGCTGCAGCATTTTGGCATGCGCCAGCGAACCGCGAATATCGGCTTGCGCGAGGCGACGGTCGAAACTGACCGAGGCAGTAAATGCCTGGACGAATTCATCGGTGGGTTCGTTGAAACGCCCACCCCACATACGCGAATCTTTTTTACTCATGGGTATTCAGTGATCAGGTTTTTAAAGGCGCCACAAAGTGGCTGAAATGCCACGCTACACGAGGGCGGATATTGTTGTATGCTTGCAGCGCAGGCCTAACAAATCAACTCTTTATGCCCAATAAACCCGAAAAAAATATCAGCGAAGCGAAAAACCCCGGCTACCTGCCCAATTTCTGTGACAGCGAAGTTTTCCTGCGTTTGTTGCTGGTCATCGAGCTGATCGCGATCGTGTTTTCGCTGGTCGGTTTTTCCAGCGGCAGCCTGCTGGTTCATATCGCGCTGATCTCGGTGATCGTACTCTGGGTAGGATTGTCGGTGGCCCTGTTGCTTTGCTGGTTTTCGCGTATGCGCTGGCTGGAGAGTCATGTCAGCGCCAGCATCATCGCCATTGCCGCCACCCTGTCGATGACCCTGCTGGTCAGCCTGCTGAGCATTTCCGCCGAATCGATCATGCAGCTCGACCAGACCGGGCACGACATCACTTATATATTGTTGCGCAACCTCACCGTCGCGGCGATTCTGGTCGGCATGGCATTGCGCTATTTTTACGTGCAGTACGAATCCGAAATGATATTAAAGGTGCAGGCACAGGCAAGATTGCAGGCGCTGCAGGCGCGTATCCGCCCACATTTTTTGTTCAACAGTATGAACACCATCGCCAGCCTCACCCACGATCAGCCTGACCTGGCCGAACATGCCATCGAAAACCTTTCCGACCTGTTCCGCGCCAGCCTTTCCGCGGAAGCGAGTATTTCATTGCAGCAGGAGCTGGAACTGACGCGCAGTTATGTCGATCTCGAAGCGCTGCGTCTGGGAGACCGTTTGAGCGTCAACTGGCATACCCCGGAAATCAAGCCCGATTTAAACCTGCCCGCCCTGACCCTGCAGCCGCTGGTGGAAAATGCGATTTACCACGGTGTCGAACCCCTGCCGCTAGGAGGCTCTATCGATGTGAGTATCGAGCCCCACGAGGATTACATAGAAATTTCGATTGAAAATCCGAGAGTGGACGATACTCTGGGGCGAAATCGAAAAGGTAACCAGATGGCGGTAGACAATATTCGCGAGCGTCTTGCAATCACTTACGCGGGCGCGGCGTCGATGCAGGTCAAGGAAACCGACACGCGTTATAAAGTAACCCTGAAAATTCCTCGAGGTGAGATGAAATGAAGATCCTTGTCGTCGACGATGAAAAGCCGGCTCGCGATCGGCTCTCGCGCATGGGATTGGATATGACCCAGCACGAGCTGGTCGGCGAGGCCACCAATGGTGTCGAAGCGCTGGGCATGGCCCAGGCGGTGGAACCCGATATCGTTTTGATGGATATCCGCATGCCGGGTATGGATGGCATAGAAGCAGCCCGACATATCTCCCACCTGGATGAACCGCCGGCGGTTATTTTTACCACCGCCTTTGCCGACCATGCGCTTGAAGCCTTTGAAACCCATGCGGTCGACTATCTGCTCAAGCCGGTGAAGAAAGATCGCCTGCAGTCTGCCATAGACGCGGCCAGCAAGCCGACGCGCGCACAGGCTGCGCAAAGTAGCGAGGTGCTGTCCAACCTGGAGCCGCGCCAGCACATTTGCGCGCGTGTCCGCGGCAACCTGGTACTGGTGCCGGTCGACAAGGTGTACTTTTTTCA
This sequence comes from uncultured Gammaproteobacteria bacterium, assembly GCA_963976575.1. GTDB lineage: Bacteria > Pseudomonadota > Gammaproteobacteria. The sequence continues at coordinate 1,829 of CAXBMV010000611.1, forward strand.
TGCCGAACAGAAATACGTCACCGTGCGCCATAGCGAGGGCGAAGTGTTGATCGAAGACGCGCTGAAGAGTTTGGAGGGTGAGTTCGGTGATCGCTTTTTTCGCATTCACCGCAATGCGCTGGTCAACCTGGCTTACATCACCGGCCTGAAAACCGTAAACGATACTCATTTGCTCGGCTTCCGCGAAATTGACGATGCCCTGGAAGTCAGTCGCCGTCATTTGCCGGCGGTGCGCAAACTCATCAAGAACATGTAATCACTATGACCGAATCCCTATCCGAACTGCGCATCGCCACGCGCAGCAGTCCGCTTGCGATGTGGCAGGCCGAACATGTTGCCGCACGCCTGCAGGCAATACACCCGGGGCTTAAAGTAACCCTGGTCACCATGAAGACTCGTGGCGACAAGTTTCTCGATGCGCCACTCGCCAAGATCGGCGGCAAGGGCCTGTTCGTCAAGGAGCTCGAGGTCGGCATACTCGAAGGGCGAGCCGATATCGCCGTACACTCTCTCAAGGATGTCCCGGTAGATTTTCCACCGGGGCTGGAACTGGGGCTGGTCATGGAGCGCGAAGACCCGCGCGATGCCTTCGTCTCAAACCACTACGACAGCCTGGCCGATTTACCGGACTCGGCCGTGGTGGGCACTTCCAGCCTGCGCCGTCAGTGCCAGATCCGCGAGGCTTACCCGAAGCTGC
>CAXBMV010000612.1:0-2513 GCA_963976575.1 uncultured Gammaproteobacteria bacterium
GAAGAAGCATGCCAACTTCGTCTCGCGCATGGTGGAAAAAGGTTATACCGAGAAACAGGTTCGACTGCTCTGCGAATGGTATTTGCGGGTGAGAAAATCCTCATAAACCATGGCGAGTGAAGGCAGAGAAACGACATGGCACAGCTTATCGATAGACGACCGAATGCAAAAAACAAGTCGACGGTCAATCGTCAACGTTTTCTCAGGCGTTACAAGACACAGATAAAAAAGGCGATTTCCGAGCAGATTTCAGAGCGCTCAATCACCGATCTGGACGGCGGCGAAAGCGTGTCTATTCCCACCCGCGATATATCCGAACCGACCTTCCGCAACGACCAGGGCGGCAGTCGTGAAGGCATTTATCCGGGTAACAAGGAATTTGCCCGCGGCGACAGAATAAAGCGACCACTCGGGCAGGGGCAGGGCAAGGGTAGACGCGCCAGCGATAATGGCGAAGGTGACGATGACTTCGTTTTCGAGATTTCCCGTGACGAGTATCTGGACATACTTTTCGATGAACTGGAATTGCCCAACCTGCAAAAAACGCAGCTCAGCAAAATGAGCCGCAGCAAAACCATCAGGGCCGGATTTACCAACGACGGCGTGCCCGCCAATATCAATATCCTGCGCTCGTTACGCTCCTCCCTGTCGCGCCGCATCGGCATGGCTGCGGAACCGCGACGCCTGTTACGCGAAGTCGAGGCCGAGCTGAAAGCTTTGCAAGCTGCTGAAGAGGGCAGCGAAGCCAGACGCGAGCAATTACAGATCGAAGCAGAACAGCTGCGCCAGCGTATAAAAAAGATTCCGTTTATCGATACCTTCGACCTGCGCTTCAATAACTTCGTGCAAAGACCCGAACCAACCTCGCAGGCGGTGATGTTTTGCCTGATGGATGTTTCCGGATCCATGGATCAGGAAACCAAGGATATCGCCAAACGCTTTTATATCCTGCTCTACCTGTTCCTGACGCGTAATTACCGCGATGTCGACGTGGTATACATCCGTCACCACACCCAGGCCAAGGAAGTCGATGAAGAAGAGTTTTTCTATTCCCGCGAGACCGGTGGCACCATAGTGTCCAGCGCGCTGGAGCTGGCTCGCGATATCATCGCGCAACGTTACCCCAGCAGCGACTGGAATATTTACGCCGCGCAGGCCTCCGACGGTGACAATTGGAACGATGATTCACCGATATGCGAGCGCATACTGGCAAAACAGTTGCTCCCCCAGCTACGCTATTTTTCCTATGTCGAAATCACCAGTCGCGATCACCAGGGCTTGTGGAGCCATTATGAAAATCTGCTGCGCGAACACGACAATTTCGCCATGCAGCATATCCGCGAAGCCGACGATATTTATCCCGTATTCCGCGAATTTTTCCGCAAGCAGGCGCAATGAGAGAGCCTATCTCAACGGGTGCGGAGTGGACCTTTGAGCTGATCGAGGCTTACCACGCGGAAATCGAATCAATCGCGCAAGAATTTGGTCTGGATACCTATCCCAATCAGATCGAATTGATTACCGCCGAGCAGATGCTCGATGCCTACGCCAGTACCGGCATGCCGATTGGCTATAGCCACTGGTCCTTCGGCAAGCATTTCATCCGCAACGAACAGCATTATCGCCGCGGGCGCATGGGGCTGGCCTATGAAATCGTGATCAACTCGAACCCCTGCATCGCCTATCTGATGGAAGAAAATACGATGATGATGCAGGCCCTGGTCATTGCGCATGCCTGTTATGGGCACAATTCTTTCTTCAAGGGCAATTATCTGTTTCGTGCCTGGACCGATGCCGAGGCGATCATCGATTACCTGGTGTTTGCCAAGCGTTTTATACTCGATTGCGAAGAACTCTATGGCATCGAGGAAGTGGAGAATATGCTCGACTCCTGCCATGCCCTGCAAAACTTCGGTGTCGATCGCTATAAGCGACCCAACCCGGTATCGATGCGCGAAGAAAAGGAAAGGCTGAAGGAGCGCGAGGCCTATCTGCAATCGCAGGTGAATGATCTGTGGCGCAAAACCGTACCGAAAAAGGCCACAGTGAAAGCGGCAAAACAACGCCCCAATTTTCCCGAGGAACCGCAGGAAAATATTCTCTATTTTATCGAGAAAAATGCGCCGATACTGGAACCCTGGCAACGCGAAGTGGTACGCATAGTGCGCAAGCTGGGGCAGTATTTTTACCCGCAACGACAAACCCAGGTAATGAACGAGGGCTGGGCCTGTTTCTGGCATTACCATCTGATCAACGCGCTTTACGATCGCGGCAAGGTCACCGACGGCTTCATGCTCGAATTCCTGCAAAGCCATACCAACGTGGTCGCGCAACCCGACTTCGACAGCGAATTTTTCAGCGGTATCAACCCCTATGCGCTGGGTTACGCGATGATGACTGATATCAAGCGTATATGCGTCGATCCCGACGACGAAGACCGCAAGTGGTTCCCCGATATCGCCGGTTCTGACTGGCGCAAAACACTGGATTTTGCGATGCGTAATTTCAAGGAT
>CAXBMV010000613.1:0-2499 GCA_963976575.1 uncultured Gammaproteobacteria bacterium
AGAAGGCGGCGAGATCACGCAGGGTCTCGGCGGCGATGATCGCACCGGTGGGATTGCCCGGCGTATTGATGAAGATGACCCGGGTTTTGTCGCTGACCGCGGCGATGAGGTCGTCGAGCTGCGGTTCGAAACCGTGTTGCGGATGCGCCAGCACGGTTTTGATGTCGACGTTCAACGCCTGCATGATCGGCTCGTAGCCGACATATAGTGGATCCACCATGATGACTTCGTCACCGGCATCCAGAAGGCAACTCATCACCGCGTAAATCGCCGCGGTTACTCCCGGATAAATCGACACTTCTTCGGCGCTGCAGGGATGAGGCGAAGTATGGGTTTCGTAATCGGCGACCGCGCGGCGCAGGTTCATTTCACCCAGCGCTGGTGAGTAATGTGTACGCCCGACGCGCATGTGGCTGACCGCGTTATCGATGATCGGATCCGGGGTGCGGAAATCCGGGTCGCCGATCGACAGTATGACGATATCTTCGCCATTCTTTTTCATCGCGGTAGCGCGCTCGTGTACTTCCCAGGCGGCGCTGGAGTCCGAGTCGAGGCGGCGCGTTAATTCGCTAAAAGCGGGTTTTTTAGTCATTTTCTACTCTGGTAATGCCAGCGGCGCGAGTTCGTCGAAACGGTCGCCGGGCCCCGGATTATCGGGGTGACAGGCACCACCGAAATGATTGACTATACCCCAGACCGAGTTCAGCGAAGTTTGTACCGCACCCTCGACCCAGCCGGGGATCCAGCCTATGTCGTCACCGGCGAGGAACATACCACATTCTGCGGCAGGCATATCGCGTTGCATGAAGTGGCAGTACATGCGGTGGTTATAGCGGTAATGGCCGGGTAACGCGCCCTTGAAGGCACCGAGAAAATTCGGGTCGTCTTCCCAGGAAACGGTGATCGGATCACCGATGATATGTTTCCTGATATCAAGGTCAGGGTATATCTTGGCGAGCGAATCCAGCGCCAGTTGCACACGCTTTTCCACCGGCAGCGGCAGCATTTTCAGTGCGTCGCTCATCCAGGCGTAGGACAGGCAGATCACCCCGGGTTTGTCTTCACCGAGATCGAACAAATAAGTGCCGCGGGTAAGGCGGTCGGTTAGCGTCATGCTCATCAGGTCGCGTCCGGTCTTCGGATGCTTATCCTTCCAGAAAGGCCTGTCGACCATGACGAATGTTTTCGCCGACTGCATGTAGCGGGTGCGATCCAGTGCCATCCACAGCTTTTGCGAAAACAGGGATTCATCGGTATCGATATTGGTACTCAGCAACCAGCTCTGGCAAGTCACCAGGCAGGCGTCGAATTCGCGTCGGTCGCCCCAGGTATCGGTAACCGCGATGCGGCCATCGCCGGTACGATCGATCTTCTTCGCGCCGGGACGCGGCGCTCCGCTGTGCAGTTTGTCCAGCGAGGTACCGGCCGGCCAGTGCGCCATATTCTCGGGCGATTCTTTCCACATGCGCCTCGGCACCTGCTCCACCCCGCCGACGACGAAATGCTGGTCTTCGTCGCAGTTGGTGTAAACCACGCGCAGGATTTCCAGCATCGAGTTGGGGAAGTCGGTGTCCCAGCCGCCAGTGCCGAAACCGACCTGGCCGAAGGCCTCGAGGTGCCTGAAGCTGTGGCGCTTGAAGGCATCCGAATTGGAAATGAAACCGTAGAAAGTGCGGTCATCCCAGGTCGGGATTAACTCGTTCCAGATTTGCTTGATCGCCTTCACGTCGCGGCTCTTGATCGCCGCCTGCATCGCGCTGAAACTGGCCTCGCTTTCCAGCGCCTCCTGCCAGGCCGCTCCGACTTCTTTTAAAAATGGGGTCAGTTGATCGATGGTTTCGATATAAATCGATTCGCCCTCAAGATCGACAACGGTACTCGGCGCGCCCTCGGAGAGCGGGTTCGGGAATGGTCGCGTCTCCAGCCCGTATCGATTCAGGTAATGATAAAAACTGGTGGATGAGCGCGGGAAACGCATGCCACCGAGCTCGGCGATGATACCTTCTGCACCCTTGAAGGGTTCCGAATGCAGACGTCCGCCCATGCGTCGTGATTCGTAGACCACCGGCTTCAGCCCCAGTTTCATCAATTCATAGGCGGCCACCATGCCGGCCATGCCGGCGCCGATAATAGCGACTTCGCGGCCGTGGCTGGATTCGGGAATCTGCCCCAGCCCGGCAGGGTGTTTTAACCAGTCGTCATAGGGGAAAGGGAAATCGGGGCCAAAGATGGTAACCGGATCTTTTTCCGATTTCTGCCCGGTAATCGAGGTATGCGGGGCTGTCATTTTTCTGCTCCTGGTTTGCTACCGATTGCAGCGTAGAGTTCGGGACGTCTGTCCTGCGCATAAGTATTGATGCCACGCCATTGCTTGAGCAACTCACGATCCAGGGTGGCAAAAATCAGCAGCTCGTCTTCGGCCGCGCGTGCGAGGTCGACGCCGTCGGGACCGACGATGCAACTCAGGCCGCAATAGTCGAGCCCGTTTTCGTTGCGGCA
>CAXBMV010000614.1:0-2493 GCA_963976575.1 uncultured Gammaproteobacteria bacterium
GCGCTCACTGCAACCTTATCATCGCTGTAACTGGTCATTACAATAGTAGGACAATTGACCTCGTTCACCAGCAGCTCGGTGCCGCGCCCGTCCGGCAACCTGATATCAGTGATAATCAGGTCGGGCAAGGTTGCCAGTATCTGGGATCTGGCATTCTCCAGAGTAGCCGTGATATTTAACTCACAGCGCTGATCGCTTTCAAATGCCCGGCTGATCAACTCGGCATGACCGGGGTCATCCTCGACCAGTAGTACGTCGTATTTGATGGGGCTATGCAACAGGGTTTGCACTAATTGGAACCCCGATATGGCAAGCTTTCGAACGATATCTCAGTCACTTTTCCGTTACCCCAGGATCAGGTTACGAATTTCGACGCATTGCGCATCGCTGGTTTCTACAAGCCTGGCAAGGGTAGGTTCATCTATATCCAGTTGTCGCTGCAATGTGGTCAGGCGGATATCCGGGTTTTTAATGCCACTCGACTGGTTCTGGGCAAGCTGGTTTGCCAGCGACAGTATCATCGCATCACGTTGACTTTTGCCTGCCAGTTGAAACTGGTGGTGGCAACGCAGCAGCTCGCATATCTCCATGGACAGTCCCCAGGACTGACCGAGCAGTGCGCCTACTTCGGCGTGGTCGAAACCCAACATTTCTCTTTCTGCCTGGTCTCGGAGCTGATGCTTACTACTGATCTGCTGGTCCACCGCCCGCGCCAGCAGGGCATCTTGCTGGTAAATTACAAGAATGCCGATGTCGTGCAGTATGCCGGCGAGAAACAGGATTTCGGCATTGGCCCCTCCTACCGCTCGAGCGATTAGCCTGGCAGATATGCCACAACGCAGACTATGCAGCCAGAATTCATCGATATTGACGCCCTCATTGCCAAGGCGGCTCATAGACCCGACCACCGAAGTGGCCAGCACCAGATTGCGTAAATCGATTTCGCCGATGATTCCGACCGCGGCCGATACCGATTTGATCTCTCTGGGAAAGCTATAATAAGAACTGTTTGCCAGACGAAGAACTCGAACCGCCAATGACGGGTCGTGGGTGACGATCCGTGCTATCTGCTCGCGCGTATGCTCGGGGTCGTCGATGATTTTTTGCAGGCGCAGGTAGACTTCGGGCAGGCTAATCAGTTGCAGTACGTTGTTGACCAGTGCCTGAGGAGTCGGGATCTTAGCGCAGCTTTGCATGGTTATTTATTTTTTTGCCAATGACAACCTGATGAGTATAGGTCAATCTCCGGGAGTTTTTTTCCACAATAGCCAATAAAATCCCAGCTCCTCCATTAGCGCGTTGAACATGTTTGCATCCAATGGTTTCACCAGGTAACTATCGGCCCGGTATTCCTCCGCCGAGGCCAGATCTTTCTCCGCCGAAGAGGTGGTCAGAGTAGCCACCTTGATATGCTTTAAATCATCGTCACTCTTGACTCTACGCAACACTTCCAGACCATCCACCCGGGGCAGACGTAAGTCCAGCAGCAGGCAATCTGGCATCGGGTAGGCGTCAGGATCATTATATTCACCCACCCGATGGAGGTAGTCGAGGGCCTTCTGACCATCGTTTACGTGAATAATACGATTCCCGACCCGCTGTTGCTGCAGTCCCCGCAGGATCAGTTCAGCGTGTTCCTCGCTGTCTTCGACCAGAAGTATAACCAGCGCATCGCCTTTCAGAGTCGGGCACATGGGGTCTTTACCAATAAATTAATTATCACTCTCCGGGCTCCAACAGGCTGACCGTGATTGTGTGAATATCAACGCCATGGATCCTGGTTCCAGGCCATCCAGTAGTAACCAAGGTTATCCATGAGAGATTCGAATTTGGCAAAGTCCATCGGTTTTACGACATAACTGTTGGCGTGATATTCGTAAGACATCGCTATATCCTTGTCGGCTGACGAAGTGGTCAGGATGACTACCGGGGTTTTCTTGATCGCATCGTCGGTTTTGATACGGCGCAATACTTCCAGCCCATCGACTTTTGGCAGGCGCAGGTCAAGCAAGATACAGTGGGGCATGGGGTAAGCATCGTCGTCGGTGTAACCATTCTGGCGAAACAGGTAATCAAGCGCCTTTTGCCCATCGTCGACATGGATGATACGGTTAGACACCTTGTGTTGCTCGAAGCTGCGCTTAACCATTTCGGCATGGGCATCATTATCTTCGACCAGCAACATTGTCAGTGGCTCACCTACTTTAACTGCACTCATATTTACATTTCTCCCGATGAAGGCAGCGTAAAGCAAAAACAAGCACCCTGTCTATTGCCATTGCCTTCAATCCAAATTTCACCGCCGTGAATCTCGACGATTTTCTTCGCCAACGCCAGCCCTATTCCAGTGCCAGGAATACGAGGGTTGAGGCGGTCGAACAATTTAAACACGCGTTCATGGAATTGGGGCTCGACTCCCGGCCCATTGTCCCTGACGCGACATACTACCGATCTACCAATGCGCGCGGCCTCTATACTGATCTCCGGTCTGGT
>CAXBMV010000615.1:0-2488 GCA_963976575.1 uncultured Gammaproteobacteria bacterium
TTTCATCTGCACCGATGTTATAGCCGCTGAGAAACATTTCCGAGGTCATAATCAAACCTGCACCCTGGGCGGCGGCAAGCTCGGCCTGTTGTGCCAGTTGTTGCAGGTTTTGCTCGACGTCGTAGGAGTTATCGGGCCCCTGGAAGATTGCTACTTTCATTCATTCACTCCTTAAGCGCGGTAATCCACACCGGGAAAAACACAGAGCATTTCGAACAGCAGGTTTGCCGCCACCAGAGCGGTATTGCCCGAAGGATCGTAAGCCGGCGCGACTTCGACCAGATCGCCACCGACGACGTCGAGTCCACGGCAGCCGCGGATGATTTCCAACCCCTGATGCACCGTCAGCCCGCCGATCTCCGGCGTACCGGTGCCCGGTGCATAGGCCGGGTCGAGGCCATCGATATCGAAAGTCAGGTAGACGGGACCCTCGCCGAGCTGCTCGCGTACTTCGGCCATCAGCGGCTTCAGGGAGTGGTACCAGCATTCCTCGGCCTGCACCACGCGCACTCCCTGCTCACGCGGCCAGTCGAAATCGTCGGCTTCATAACCGCTGGCGCGCAGGCCAATTTGCACCATGCGCGATGGCTCGATCAGCCCCTCCTCTATGGCGCGACGAAACGGCGTGCCATGCGCGATCGGCTCGCCGAACATGTGGTCGTTGATATCGGCATGGGCATCGACATGGACGATACCGACCGGGCCGTATTTCTTTTTCAGCGCACGCAGTATCGGCAGCGAAATGGTGTGGTCGCCACCCATGGTCAGTGGCTTGCAATCCTGTTGCAGAATTTCGTCGTAAGCCTTCTCGATGATGGCTATCGACTTGTCCAGGTTAAAGGTATTGATAGCAACGTCACCGATGTCGGCGACGCGTAAGGAGTCGAAGGGTGCCGCGCGCGTGGCCATGTTGTAGGGACGAATCAGGCAGGATTCGGTACGAATCTGGCGTGGTCCGAAGCGTGCACCGGGACGGTTGGAGGTACCTATGTCGAAGGGTACACCGAGAAAGCAGACGTCCAGATTTTCGCAGGACGCTTCCTGCGGCAGGCGCATCATCGTCGCTATACCGCCGAAACGCGGCATTTCATTTCCGCCCAGCGGCTGGTTGAATTTTTTCTCAGTCATGTTCGATCTCCAGTTCGGCTTCGCTGGAGGCTGCCAGCTGGCCCAGGGTTACAGGTTTCAAGGGTGGGCGCACAGAGTAACGGCCTACCGCCTCCACGCCAACGCCGCGTTCATGCGCAATTATTTGTTCCACTGTACTCGCACAGAATCTTCCCTGGCAAGGCCCCATGCCGCAGCGGGTGAAGGCCTTCACCTGGTTGGGTCCGCGGCATCCGATCTCGACCACCTCGCGCACTGTGCCCGCGCTGACCTCTTCGCAGCGGCAAACCATGGTGTCGTCCGCCGGCACCAACATATCTTGCGCTGGCGGATAACAGGCATCGAGGAACGGACGTATCGCCAGATGGCGATCGCGCGCGGCGAAAACAGGCTTCGCCAGCCTGTCTCGCTGGGCGGCTTCGAGCAGGCCGCAATCATGCGCCACCTGCAGGCCAACCAGCTTTCCGTCCAGGTGGGCGGCACGGGCACCGCCAATCGAGGCACCATCGCCGGCAAGGTAAACATTAGGCGTTGAGCTTTGTCCCCAGCGGTCGCGCTCGGCCTGCCAGCACTGCTGCTGCGGGTTCCACTGCAACGCGCAGTCGGCTGCCTGTGCCAGATGCAGCGCCGGGACAACGCCCTGGTGCAGCAGTAATAATTCGGTTTCGAGACGATGCTGTTTTCCGCCCGAATGAAAGTTGACCGCCTGCAGGCAAGCCTCGCCTTCTGCTTGTAAATTGCTGGCATGTTTGTACCAGGGGACAGCCGCCAGTTTTATCGACAGCATCAGGCGCAGACCTTTCCACAGGTAATCGCTGGCAGCCAGCGCCTGCGGCATATGGCGCATAGCCTTCAAGCGACTTCCGCGTGGGCTGGTATCGAGAATTGCTTTTATTACTACCCCGGCCTGCAGGTATTGCCAGGCCAGCAGCAGTAACAATGGCCCGTTTCCGGCAAGCACGACGCCATCCTCGGGCAGCATCGCCGCCGATTTCAGCAGTATCTGTGCGGCACCGGCACCCATAACGCCGGGTAATTGCCAGCCGGGGATCGGCATGGGTCTCTCCTGTGCGCCACCGGCGAGAATAACTTTTTGCGCCTTGACGCTATGGCTGACTCCATCGCGCAATATCCCGAGCTGCAGAGTCTTGTCCAGATACCACAGCGAACTGGATGGAAAATAATCGAGATGCGCGCCGCGAAAGGCCTGCACCAGGGGTTTGCCGAGGCGATAGTCCTTGCCCAGCAGTGCGACGTCATCCAGCGGGCTGGCATCAACCTGGCGATAAATCTGGCCACCGGGTTGCGCCTGCTCGTCGAATAGCGCCACCTCGACACCCTGTTGCGCGGCCGCCTGAGCCGCGGCCATGCCTGCCGGGCC
>CAXBMV010000616.1:0-2482 GCA_963976575.1 uncultured Gammaproteobacteria bacterium
GACGAAATTCTGGTTTATTTTACCGATGCCGATATGGCGATAATAGCCGCGCAGGCGATTCAGGAATCCATGGAGGATGACCGCTCTCCGGAAACCATCGGCGTATCCATCCGTATCGGCATGCAATATGGCAGTGCCATACTCGAGAAGAACGACATTTTTGGTGATACCGTGAACGTTGCAGCGCGGGTTGCCAGCATGGCCAAGGCGCGCCAGATCCTGTGTACTCAGGAAATCGCTTTCATGCTGAAAAATGTAGAACTATCCAACAAGATGCGTCCCTACGACCGCCTGCGCGTTAAGGGGCGTAGCGAACACCTCGATGTTTATCTGGTGGCCTGGGAGGAAGAGGGCGACATGACCAACATGGCGACCGCGAGCAGTTTCACCAATCCGGCGCATTACGAGCAGGTACAGAACCTGCAGCTCACCTTCGGTAAGCATTCGCATTCCTTGCCTGCCGGCTCGACAACCTATCTGCTCGGGCGCGGCAAAGATTGCGAGCTGGTCATCCAGGGTGACTTGATTTCGCGCTACCATTCCAAGGTCGAATATCGTCGCGGCAAATTCGTAATCACCGATCAGAGTACCAACGGTACCTTTGTTCGTACTTCAGAAGGGCAGGATGTTTTCCTGCGTGGAGAGGAGCTGTCGCTATTCGGTTCGGGCTATATCAGCCTGGGCAAAAAAGTCGATATGAGCGACATCAATGTGATACATTTTCTCTGCGAATAACGGAGGCTTGGCAGTAACACCCCACGAGGACAATGATGAAAACCGGTAGCAACAGTTTCGACACGCTCGATACTCTAAAACTCGACCAACAGACTTACCATTTTTATAATCTCGAAAAACTCACCCAACAATCACCCGAATTACGACAACTTCCTTTTTCATTAAAGGTATTGCTCGAGAACATACTGCGTTTTGAACAAGGCGGCGACAATGCCAGGGCCGACGTGGCGGCCTTTAGTCAGTGGCTGGATTCGCGCAGTTCTGAGCACGAAATCGCCTTTCGACCCAGCCGTGTATTGATGCAGGACTTCACCGGGGTTCCGGCCATAGTTGACCTTGCAGCGATGCGCGACGCTGTGCCAGACAAGCCGCAGTCGATCAATCCGCAGATCCCCGTAGACCTGGTCATAGATCACTCGGTTTCGGTAGATCAATTTGCCACTGCCGGCGCATTTGCGGCAAACGTTTCTTTCGAAGTGAAGCGCAACGACGAGCGCTACCGGTTTTTGAAATGGGGCGCAGGGGTCTTCGACCAATTTCGCGTGGTGCCGCCTGGCACCGGGATTTGCCACCAGGTGAACCTCGAGTACCTGGCGAAATCGGTGTGGCAGCAAGAGGTCGATGGCAAGACTTACGCATTTCCTGACACTCTGGTTGGCACCGACTCACATACCACCATGATCAACGCTCTGGGCGTGCTTGGCTGGGGCGTGGGCGGTATCGAGGCCGAGGCGGCGATGCTTGGACAGCCTATTTCGCTGATTCTTCCCGAAGTCGTCGGTTTCCAGTTCAGCGGCCAGTTGAACGAGGGTATTACCGCCACCGATCTGGTGTTGACGGTAACGCAAATGTTGCGCGAACACGGTGTGGTTGGAAAATTTGTCGAATTCTATGGCGATGGTTTGGGTCAGTTGCCGCTGGCGGACCGGGCCACGCTGGCAAACATGGCGCCCGAATATGGTGCCACCTGTGGTTTTTTCCCGATCGACAAGGAAACCATTCGTTATCTGGAACTCACTGGTCGCGATCAGCAGACACTCGAACTGGTCGAGGCATATTGTCGTGCCCAGGGCATGTGGTACGAGGCTGATGCCGCGGACCCGGTATTCAGCAGTCAGTTGAGCCTGGATTTGACCTCGGTGGAAGCATCTCTGGCAGGGCCGAAAAGACCTCAGGACAGGGTTGCCCTGTCCGGTATCAAGGCAGCAACCGAGAGTATCGTTCCGGCAGGGGCCAGTAACACTCGTGAACATCCTGAACAACTACTCGATGGCGATGTCGTCATCGCCGCGATTACCTCCTGTACCAATACCTCAAACCCAAAGGTGATGATGGCGGCCGGACTACTGGCGCGAAATGCCAGGGCAGCGGGGCTGAGCACCAAACCATGGGTGAAAACTTCACTGGCGCCGGGTTCCAAGGGGGTCACCGATTACCTCAACGCGGCCGGCTTGCAGACCGAGCTGGATGCGATCGGCTTCAATCTGGTTGGCTACGGCTGCACTACCTGTATCGGTAATTCCGGACCTTTGCCGGAGGCCATCGATGCCCAGATCAAGGAACGCAAACTGACGGTTGCCAGCGTGTTATCGGGTAATCGAAATTTCGAAGGTCGTATCCACCAGCAGGTCAAGGCCAACTGGCTGGCATCGCCACCGCTGGTGGTTGCCTATGCACTTGCGGGTAGTACGCGTATCGATTTGACCAGCGAGCCGTTGGGTGAGTCCAGTGATGGTAAGCGCTTACC
>CAXBMV010000617.1:0-2472 GCA_963976575.1 uncultured Gammaproteobacteria bacterium
CCAGTGTCTTCGCCGGGCCGAGACGGCTGTGCTCCACCTCGACCACCATGTCGCGCGCCAGCACCTGCGGATCCTTGAGCATATCGCCGATCGACAATACCGGCCCGGCGGGAACACCGACAGCTTCGAGTCGCTGCAGCCACTCGGCGGTACTGTAGCGGGTAAAGCTTTGCGAGAGGATTTCGATCAGCTCGGGCAGGTTTTGCATGCGTGCCGAGTTAGTGGCAAAACGCGCATCCTCGTTCAGTTCGGGACGGTCCACGGCCTGTAACAGGCGTAACCAGTTGGCCTGGTTGGCGGCACCTATGTTGACCCAGCCATCCGAGGTTTGCATGGCCTGATAGGGAGCCGACAGTGGATGCGCCGACCCCAGCGCGCCCGGCGAGACGCCGGTGGCGAGGAAAATGGCGGAAACCCAGGAGGTATTGACGATACTGGCTTCCAGCAGTGAGGTATCGACCAGCTGTCCTTCGCCGGTTTTGAGGCGGTGTATATAGGCGGCGAGTATGCCCATGGCCGCCAGCATGCCGGCGCCTATATCGCCCACCGGCACGCCAGCCTTGATCGGCGGACGCCCCGCGCCTTCACCGGTAACGCTCATCAAACCGGAAATACCCTGCCCGATCAAATCGAAACCGGCGCGTTCAGAGTAAGGCCCGGTGGCGCCGAAGCCGGTTATCTGGCAATAAATCAGGCCCGGATTCCGCACCTTCAGGGTTTCATAACCCATTCCCAGGCCTTCCATCGTACCCGGTCTATAGTTCTCTATGACCACATCCGCGCTGGTGAGCATCTTTTCCAGCACAGCTTTGCCAGCAGGGCTTTTCAGATTGATCGCGGTGCCGCGCTTGTTGCGGTTGAGAATCATGAAGGCGGCCGATTCACCATCGATTTCCGGCGGTACCATGCGCCTTGAGTCATCGCCCCCGGGTACCTTCTCCACTTTGATCACGTCGGCGCCCATATCGGCGAGAAACTGGCCGCATGCCGGGCCCGCCATGATATGCGCCAGCTCTATCACCTTGAGGCCGCTGAGGGGACCAAAAGCGTCCATAGCTACTGCCCCTTGAATTCTGGTTTGATCTTGTCGAGAAAGGAGTTGTAACCAATCTGGAAGTCTTCGCTATCGTAACACTGGTAACCGGCGTCTTTTTCGGCTTCGCTCAGCGGCGACGGATCGAACTGGCGGCGCATGAATTGCTTGTGCCAGCGCGCCACCAGCGGCGCTCCATCGGCGATTCGACGCGCCGTGGCGTAGGCTTCCTGCTCGACCTGATCATCCGCAACCACGCGCGTCACCAGCTGCTTGGCGAGTGCTTCGGCGGCATCGAATACACGGCCTTCGAGCAGGATTTCCATGGTCACAGCCTTGCCAACCAGCTGAAACAGCCCCTGCATTTCGCGTATCCCCACGGTCAGACCGAGGCGATTAATGGGAATGCCGAAACGGCTCGAATGACCGCAGATGCGCAGGTCACAAAGACTGGCAATCTCGAGGCCACCGCCGACGCATATGCCATGGATCAAGGCAACAATCGGGTGGCGGCACTCGCTAATCGCGGACAGCGCTTCGTGGTGGATTTCTCCGTATACTTTTGCCTGAGTACTATTGCTGCGTTCATCCTTGAATTCCGATATATCGTTACCCGGCGCAAACGATTTTTCACCCGCTCCACGCAAGACAATACAGCGCAGGTCGTCATCGTCCGAGAGCTTGCGCATGGTTTCGCCGAGCTGTTGCCACATCGGCTTCACCAGCGCATTCAATTTATGCGGGCGGTTGAGTATCACCGTGGCAATATCGCCTTCGCGCTCTACCAGGATTAATGCATCACTCATGGAAAAACTCCCCATTATCTAACGATAGAAATACTCCACCAGCGCCATCGGAATCGCCGGCACGTAGGTGACCAGCATGAGCATCGAAAAGAGTACGCCGATGAACCAGATATTGACCTTGCTGACTTCCCAAATATCGGCCTTGGCCACCGAGCAGGCGGTAACCAGCACGCTCGCCACCGGCGGGGTCTGTTGACCTATGCCAAGGTTCAGGGTGACAATTATGCCGAAATGCACCGGATCTATTCCGACCTGCTGAACCAGTGGCATCACGATCGGCACCACCAGGATAATCGCTGCCGCGGAATGCAGGAACAGGCCGACCACGAGGAAAAATACATTCAGTAGCGCCAGCACCGCGTACTTGTTCTGGGTGAAATCACTGATGCTACTGGCCAGCGTCTGCGGCACCTGCGCCTCGGTGAGGTACTCGCCCACCAGTACCGACGATGCCACCAGCAGCATCACCACCGCGGTTTGTACGCTGCCGTCGATCATCGCATTCTTTAAATGCTTCCAGTCGAGTTCGCGATAAAACATACCAATCACCATCGCAGCCACCACGGCCAGTCCGGCACCCTCGGTAGCGGTGACAAAGCCACCAAAAATGCCACCGAGAATGATGACCGGCAG
>CAXBMV010000618.1:0-2470 GCA_963976575.1 uncultured Gammaproteobacteria bacterium
GTGTCTCCGCCCAGCGGCAGTTTCCATGCCGGCATCAGGCCCTGGCGGCCATGGCGAATGGAGGCCTTGATCTGTTCCGGCTCACCACCCCATAGCCAGTCACCATCTCGCAGGTTGGGGAAGCCTCTGGCGCCGCGGGCATCGGCTCCGTGGCAGGTGGCGCAGTAGCTGGCAAACAGGCGTTCTCCGATTCTGTTGGCATCGGCATCCTGCGAAAGACTGGCGATGTCCTGTTGTTGGTAGCGCGCAAACAATGGACCGACGCGTGCCTCAACCTCGGCCACTTCCTGCTTGTATTCGTCGCTGGAACTCCACTCGAGCAGGCCGCCAAAACTGCCCAGGCCAGGATATAGCAGCAGATAAAAGCCGGAAAAGGCGATGCTGATATAAAACAGCCCTAACCACCAGCGGGGCATAGGGTTGTTCAACTCGGTTAGATCGCCATCCCAGGTATGTCCGCTGGTCATGGTTTCTTCCCCGGCGGGGGGCTTGCCGCTGCTCATCCAGATGAGTAGCCAGATGCACCCGAGGATGCTGGCGATGGTGAGCAGGGCAATATACCAGTGCCAGAATTCGCTGTTAAAGTCGGCCATGGGGCTGCTCCGCTGAATTTTTTCCGGGGGGTGATAGTTGTTCGTCTTCCAGCGGTAGTCGCGCCGCCTCGTCAAACGAAGCCTTGCGCCTGTCGCTATAGGCCCAGAAGACGATGCCGAGAAAGGTGACCATGACGACGATGGTCCATAGCGACTGAATGAGCGTGATCATCACTTATCTCCTGCTCTTGAGTTCGATGCCGAGGCCCTGCAGATAGGCAATCAATGCATCCATTTCGGTCTTGCCTTTTATCGCTGCGGGCGCGCCGTCGACGTCTTCGTCGCTGTAAGGCACACCGAGTCTGCGCAGTGCATTGAGTTTCGCTTGAATGCCTTCTTCCTCCAGCTGGTTTTCCGCCAGCCATGGGTAACCCGGCATGATCGACTCAGGCACCACGTCGCGCGGATTGGTCATGTGCACCCGGTGCCACTCATCGCTGTAACGTCCGCCGACACGGTGCAGATCGGGGCCGGTGCGTTTCGATCCCCATTGGAAAGGACGGTCGTAGACAAACTCTCCGGCCACCGAGTAATGACCGTAGCGTTCCGTTTCGGCGCGAAACGGACGGATCATTTGCGAATGGCAGACGTAGCAGGATTCGCGGATATATATGTCACGCCCTTCCAGACGCAATGCCGAATAAGGTTTCAGGCCATCCACCGGCTCGGTCAGTGAGTCCTGGAAAAACAATGGAATAATTTGTACCAGTCCACCCACGGAAATCACCGCGATGACCAGAACAATCATCAGGCCAATATTTTTTTCTACTATGTCGTGTGCTGTAGCCATGGTGTATTCCGGGGGTTAATGGGTTGCAACGGGTTCGGGAATGGCTACTTCGATGGGCTCTGCGCCGACGATTGTTTTCCACAGGTTGTAAGCCATTACCAGGGTGCCGACGAGAAAAAACAGGCCGCCGAGTGTGCGTACTATGTAGTAGGGGTGCATCGCCTGTACGCTTTCGACGAAGCTGTAGGTTAAGGTGCCGTCGGTGTTTACCGCTCTCCACATCAGGCCCTGCATGATGCCAGCGACCCACATCGAGGAAATGTAAAGCACTATGCCTATGGTCGATGTCCAGAAATGTACTTCCACCAGTTTCAGGCTGTAAAGCTCGCGGCCAAACAGCCGCGGTATCATGTAGTACATCGCGCCCATCGAAATCAGGGCCACCCAGCCGAGCGCGCCGGAATGTACATGGCCGATGGTCCAGTCGGTGTAGTGCGAGAGCGCGTTTACTGTCTTGATAGACATCATCGGACCTTCGAAGGTCGACATGCCGTAAAACGAAATCGATACCACCAGCAGGCGCAGCACCGGATCGGTGCGTAACTTATGCCAGGCACCGGAAAGCGTCATGATGCCGTTGATCATGCCGCCCCAGGAAGGCGCCAGCAGGATGAGCGACATGACCATACCCAGCGACTGTGCCCAGTCGGGCAGCGCGGTATAGTGCAGGTGATGCGGCCCTGCCCAGATGTAGGTAAATATCAGTGCCCAGAAATGAACCACGGAGAGGCGGTAGGAATAAACCGGTCTGCCCGCCTGCTTGGGCACGAAGTAGTACATGATGCCAAGAAAACCGGCGGTAAGAAAAAAGCCAACCGCGTTATGCCCATACCACCATTGAACCATGGCGTCCTGCACCCCGGCATAGGCGGAATAGGATTTCCACATGGACACCGGCATGGCCGCGCTATTCACCAGGTGCAGCACCGCTACGGTAATAATAAACGCACCGAAGAACCAGTTGGCCACGTAAATATGTGCGATACGGCGTTTCATGATAGTGCCGAAAAAGACTACTGCGTAACTCACCCAGACCAGCGTGATGAGTATATCGATCGGCCATTCCAGCTCTGCATATTCTTTCGAT
>CAXBMV010000619.1:0-2469 GCA_963976575.1 uncultured Gammaproteobacteria bacterium
GAACTGCTGCGGAGCGTACAGGGAACCGGTCAATCGCCAGGAATCGGTGTGCAGCGACAGGTTCCAGCGTCCTGCGCCGAGCGGCAACAGACTAGCGACCAGGCTGTCTCCACTGCGTTCAAGCTGCACCGCCTGGTCGAGGCCGGGGCGAGTGGCGTGTATAAAGCTGAGCTGGATAGTTTCCCGGTTGAGGAGTTCGGGAAAAGGTTCAATGCGCACGCTTACGCTATGTTCCAGCGGGTCGATGCTGACCATGGCCGCGAGGCCGAGTTCGCTCGCAGCCCTGTCCCTGGCCAGGGATCGATTGATTTGCTTACCCTGCTTGTAGTAATCGTCTACCACCAGGCCGGAGTCGCTTTGGATGGCCAGCGCCAGCATGAGGAAACCCATGATTACCGCCGACAGCGGGATTGCGATCAGAAACCATACCCAGGGATGCTGTCGCCAGTGAGTCGGATGTTGTGTCAGTGTTTGCATGATTTAGTTCCCCGGTCCGACAAAGCGCGCTTCCTCGGAAATGCTTAAATGGCTGGCATTGATTGCCTGCAGATGAAACTGTAGCGACATGCTGCGTTGTGTCAGGCTGTCCTCTGGGACTTGTATCCTGGCAACAAACTGAGCGATCGTTCCCGCGTCTGCGCTTACGCTCGGGGTATCAGTGACCAGGATCAAGTCTTCGATACCCTCCGCGCGCAAGCGATACTCGTGAGGGCGGTTATCCATGTTCAGTATCTTCAGCGTATAAACATTCTCGATCAGGCCCTGCGGGGTTTCACGGTAGAGGCTGTTGCGATCCCTGATCACATCCAGTTGCAATGGCATACGCAGCGTAATATGGCTGATCAGGCTGCCGCCCAAGAGCAGCAGGATGAGACCATAAACGATAATTCTCGGTCTGAAACCATGACGCGGTTTACCGCTGCTGATGTTTTCGGTGGTGTACTGGATCAAATTGCGCGGGTAATTCATTTTATCCATGATCGAATCGCAGGCGTCGATGCAGGCAGAGCAGGCGATGCATTCGTATTGCAGTCCTTCGCGTATGTCGATGCCGGTAGGACAGACTTGCACACATACCGTGCAATCGATGCAGTCACCGAGACCTGTTGTCTCGGCTTTCGCCGCCCTGCCGCGAGACCCCCTGGGTTCGCCGCGTTCCTTGTCATAGGCAATGATCAGCGTGTCGGCGTCGAACATGGCGCTCTGGAAGCGGGCATAGGGACACATGTACATGCACACCTGTTCGCGCATGAATCCGGCGTTGCCGTAGGTGGCAAATGCGTAAAACAGGATCCAGAAAAGTTCCCAGGGCCCAAGGCTGGCGCTGGTCAGTCCACGGGCGAGTTCATCGATCGGGGTGAAATAACCGACGAAGGTGAATCCCGTCCACAGCGAAAAGGCGATCCAGATGCTGTGTTTTATGAATTTGGTGCGAAAAAGAGCGGCACTGAATTTCTGTTTATCGAGTTTCATGCGTTGCGAACGGCTACCTTCGACGAGTCTTTCCATCCACAGGAATGCCTCGGTCCAGACGGTTTGCGGACAGGCGTAACCGCACCAGATTCGGCCGAATAGCGCGGTAAAGAAAAACAGCGCCAGCCCGGCAATAATGAGCAGGGCGGCAAGGTAAATGAAATCCTGAGGCCACAGGCTTAGCCCGAAGATGTAAAACTTGCGCGCCGGCAGATCGAATAACACTGCCTGGCGATCGTCCCAGCGTAGTAGCGGTGTTACATAGAATAGGCCGAGTAGCCCGATCGCCGCGATTACACGCAGGCGCGCGAATCGCCCCGAGGCTTCACGTGGGTAAACTTTCTGGTGGGCGGCGAATAACGATGTATTCTCGGGATCCTGTTTTTGCAATCTATTCGGCCCCGCCGGCGCTACTCGACTGGCGTGAAGCACCGCTGTTTGTGATTGCAAGATAAAGCGTGGAGCCGCTGGATAGCGCAGCAATTAACCAGAAAGTGAGAAAGCCGATGCTGTAAACGGCGACTGATGAATACTCATGTGCGAGGTCGAATGGCATCAAATCCTGTGGCCGGAAGGCAGAAAAAAACAGGCCGCTGGCGAAGATAGCGCAGGCAAAGGAGGGCCACAGGATCGCTATCATTCTATGTGATAGCGACAGTTCTATGGTCAGCGCAGTTTTCATCTGGCGGCACTACCCAGGCCATATATGTAGGCGGTGAGCAAATGCAGCTTGGCTTCGCCGAGAAAATCGCCATGCGCGGGCATTTGTCCATTGCGGCCATTGGCGATGGATTCCGCTATGCGGCTGGCCGAACCACCGTAAAGCCAGGTATTGTCGCGCAGGTTGGGCGCGCCAATAGCGATGTTGCCACCAGCGTCCTCGCCATGACAGGCCACGCAGAACAGCTTGAATCGCTTTTCTCCGTTTACGGCGTAGTCGTTCAGGGTAGACCGGTCGGAGAGGCTAAGCAGGTACTGGGTTACTTCTTCCACACC
>CAXBMV010000620.1:0-2464 GCA_963976575.1 uncultured Gammaproteobacteria bacterium
TTCTTCGACGTTTTTTCGCGCCAGTCCCTCGGCGATGGCGGTTTTACCGACACCCGCCTCACCCACCAGCAAGGGGTTATTCTTGCGTCGACGGCATAGCGTCTGGATGATGCGTTCGATTTCCTGGTCTCTGCCGATCAAGGGGTCTATTTTACCGGCGAAAGCTAACTCGTTGAGGTTGCTGGCAAATTGGTCGAGCGGGTTGTTCGATTCCTGGTCGGCGGCCACGGATTCGGCTTCGTGGGTAAAGGATTCCTCATCGGCTTCCTCGTTGACCCGGGTAATGCCATGCGACAGGTAATTGGTCACATCGAGCCGCTCGATATGGTGTTTGTTCAACAGGTAGACTGCGTGTGAATCCTGTTCT
This sequence comes from uncultured Gammaproteobacteria bacterium, assembly GCA_963976575.1. GTDB lineage: Bacteria > Pseudomonadota > Gammaproteobacteria. Next base: position 368 of record CAXBMV010000620.1, read on the forward strand.
GAAAAAATGGCGACCAGTACGTTGGCACCGGATACCTCGCCGTTGCCGGAAGATTGCACATGGAACAAGGCGCGCTGCAATACGCGCTGGAAACCCAGCGTTGGCTGGGTATCGCGATCTTCGTCCGCCATCAACAGGGGCGTATTCTGATCGACGAAAATTTCGAGTTCGGTGCGTAGCAATTCGACATTGCCACCGCAGGCTTCCAGTACCGCCGTGGCGGCATCGTTGGTCGTCAGCATCAATAACAGATGCTCAACCGTAATAAACTCATGGCGCTTTTCATTGGCATCATGAAAAGCACTGTTCAGGGATTGTTCGAGTTCTTTATTTAACATTTTGCCTGCTTCTGGATTACCGTGCCTGGATGAATAATATAGTCGATTTGACCGAAATTTTGTCTTAAAAATCCACTCTGTTGAAACTTGTCACAAATATATTTAATTCAGTTCTCTTCCATATCGCAAAGTAAGGGGTGTTTGTTTTCGCGCGAGTAGCTGTTGACCTGGGTAACCTTGGTTTCGGCGATATCGCGGCTATAGATACCGCAGACCCCTTTGCCGGTCTTGTGCACGCTCAGCATGATGCGCGTGGCACTTTCTCGATTGTGACTGAATATGGCTTCAAGCACGTGTACCACGAATTCCATCGGGGTATAGTCATCGTTCAGCAACACCACCTTAAACTGCGGCGGCTTCTGCAATTTCGGACGGGTACGCTCCAACAGCAGGGTATCGTCGTCATCATTGTCATTGTGCTGGTCAGACATGTTTGAATAATTCATTTGAGTAGCCTATAAAATAATGTCGGGGTTGCAATAATTCAAGGCTTGGCTATGATTAATTTCACCCTTAGGTTTTTAGGGTCATATGGTAAAACACCTCGGTTAGATGAGCAGTTAACATAGGTATTTTCTATTGCAATTAGCTTATTTTTTCGTTTTATCAAAGTCAGAAGCACACAGAGGGTGAGTCATGCCTATCGGCACAGTCAAATGGTTTAGTAATGTAAAAGGTTACGGATTTGTAAACACGGACGATGACAAGGAATGCGATATTTTTGCTCATTTTTCCGCAATTGAAATGGATGGCTACAAGAAGTTGACCTCTGGGCAGAAGATCGAATTTGAGATCGACGAAGGGCCCAAAGGATTGCAGGCCCAACATATAAAATCTGTCGACAGCTAGTAATCTACTGGGTTAGCTGACCCTTTTTAATTTGTGCCGCGAGCATCCCCGCTCGCGGCTAGCAGTTATCCTGTCCAGCTTCCCGGGCCGCCGGCCAGTCTATGGCCAGCCCCTGCTCTGTTTTTATTCCAGCGCGATTTTTCTGATGTATAATCCGCTCCGAATCCATACCCATTACTCAATTCAGGGGAAACAATGAGCTATCAGCATATCAAGATACCGGCCTCAGGCGAGGCGATCAGCGCAAACGAAGATTTCAGCCTGAAGGTGCCGGATAACCCGATTATTCCGTTCATAGAAGGTGATGGCATAGGCGCCGATATTTCGCCGGTGATGATCAAGGTAGTAGATGCCGCCGTGGAAAAAGCTTACCAGGGGGGCAAGAAAATCGCCTGGATGGAAATATTTGCCGGTGAAAAGGCCACGTCGGTGTACGGCGAGGATGCCTGGTTACCGGATGAAACCCTGGATGCAATGCAAAAATACATTGTTTCCATAAAAGGGCCGTTGACTACGCCAATCGGCGGCGGTATCCGCTCGTTGAACGTCTCCATACGCCAGCGCCTGGACCTCTACGCCTGCGTGCGGCCGGTGCGTTACTTCGATGGTATAGAAACGCCATTGAAGCGCCCCGAAGATACTTTTATGACCATATTCCGCGAAAATACCGAAGACATATACGCTGGTATCGAGTGGGAAGCGGGTTCGCCGGAAGTGAAAAAAGTGATCAAGTTTTTGATCGAAGAAATGGATGTCACCAGCATTCGCTTCCCGGAAACCTCCGGCATAGGCGTGAAGCCGGTTTCTTCCGAGGGCACCCGCCGACTGGTACGCAAGGCCCTGCAATATGTGATCGACAACGACCGCAGCTCGCTGTCGCTTGTGCACAAAGGCAATATCATGAAGTTTA
>CAXBMV010000621.1:0-2460 GCA_963976575.1 uncultured Gammaproteobacteria bacterium
CCTCGACGATCCGGAGGAAATGTTTGCGCTGATCAGCCGGGATATGAGTATTTTTACCGATATCAGGGTGAAAAAAATCAGCTGGTTTGTTTCCAATTATTCCGATAGCCAGGTCGCTGATGAAGTTGCCTGGGGCAAGTCGCGCAAGCGCAGCAATCGCAAGACCGACAAAGAAAAGAAAAATAATCAGGTCAAGCCGAAGAAAGGTTATTTCGAGATTGCCCAGATCGAGGGTGAATTCCTCAATTTTGATGGTAATTACCGCTATGCCTTGAGCGCGGTAGATGACCTGGAAAAGTCCATGAGCGAATCGGGTAATTATTATTCGGTCGAGGTAACCAAGCGTCCGTTGGATATAGAATCTGATAACCGCTTGAGCGGCGATGCCGGGGTAACCAGCCGCAATAGCCTGGGTCGAGCCGAAGTGGCCCTGCGCCTGGTCAGAGAGGTAAAACGATGAAATCGATAGACTGGTTTTACCTGAAACGCCCGCTCATCATATTTGCCGCCTCGGTTTTCATTTCCGTGGTCATTGCCCTGGCTGGTTTTCAATTCGAGAAGGCCAAACTCGACGAATACCAGCAGGCGATGGCGACGCTGCGCACTACGCATAAGCTGTACAGCAATATCATCAACGACATCGATCTTCTCGATCAGTTCCGTAACCTGTATAGCGGCTACAAGGCATCCGGTCTGGTCGGCAAGGAGCGTCGCCTGAGCTGGATAGAAAGCCTCGAATCCACCAACGAAGTGCTGCGGCTGCCGATTCTGACTTATAACCTGCACCCCCAGGAAGAATTTGAAAGACCTGGCTTCAAGGTTAGTCGTGGCGTTGAGGTGAATAGTTCTCCAATGGAATTGACCATGGGCCTTTTGCACGAAGAAGACTTGTTTGCGCTGCTGGAAGGCTTGCGCCTGTCGATCAAAAACCTGTTCACGGTCGATCAATGCGTGCTTACCCGCATCAGTACGGTTGAAAGATCGCTGGATACCAAAAGGGCTAACCTGCAATCAAAATGCACGATACGCTGGGTGACCATCGATGGCGAATAAACGATTTACTGGTTTTATCACAGCATTGCTGCTCTGTATTTCTTACGGCGAACAGGCCGCCGCTGCGGAATTGCTGACCCTGTTTACTACCCCGGCCGAGCGTCAGATCATCAATGCCAACCGCTACAAGAGCGATACCCCGAAACCGGTGAACCCGAAGCCAGTCGATGTTTCCAATGTGGTAGCCCCTGTCCAGCAGCGAATAATGGAAGAAGTCAGCCACGAATATCGCGTTACCGGCATCACCTTATCGGCTGAGGGTAGCGATACCGTCTGGGTTAACAATGTCGCTTACGAAGACGGTGAACACTTGCCCGACAAGAGTAAGCTTAAAATTTTCAGTGGCAATGAAATCAAGGTGCGTATCACCGCCCCCGATGGCAAGTCGTATTTTGCCAGTAGTGGCGAAACCCTGAAGATTACCTACATGGCACCCGCCGGAGAGTAATTCGTGACGGTAACAGGCGTCAGAACTCAGGGAGGCTATGCATTATTGTTGTTCGTGGTCATCCTGATGGGCGTGAGCGGGGTGATGTTTGGTGGATTTCTCAAGGATGCCAAGCAGTCCAGTGTCGAGCAGCGTTTTCTGCACAACCAGCGTGTGCTCAAGGCGGCCAAGCAAGCCTTGCTAAGCTATGCCTATAATTATCCGGTGACGGTCGCAGGCCGCGGTCCCGGCCGATTGCCCTGTCCCGATACCGATAATTCGACCACCGCCAACTCCACCGGCAATTGCCTGAATATTGGTCGTTTCCCGTTCAACGCGGCGGGAATGAATTTTTACGATGCCCGTGACGCCAGCGGTGAAAGGCTCTGGTACGCGGTTTCCTCTGCCTTTGCCTATAATATTTCTCCCGCTGACAACGATGTAATCAATATCTCGACCAATGGAACCCTCACCATTCACAATCAAAGCGGCAACTTGATGTACGACGGATCGGTGGCGGACGCGTCGGTGGGCGGGATAGCGGCAGTGATTATCGCGCCGGGGGCACCCATAGGGCGAAACGGTGTGGCCCAGGATCGTTCAATTACCAACGGGGTGGATGTACGCTTCGACACCACCGCCGATACCGACCCGGGTATTATCGACCCGGTCAATTATCTCGATATCTTCGGTGCCCTCGATAATGCAGATTTCACCAATGCCAGTGCCGCGGATGGTTTTGTGCTCGGGCCGATATTCGACGCCACTGGCTCGGTGGTGGTCAATGACCAAATCATACTGATTACCGCCGCGGAAGTTCGCGCGGCCGCGCAAAAGGCGACCCTTAGCGCCTACCGTGATGCGATCAACGATTATCTCACCAGATTTGGCGTATATCCCTGGATGAACGGTTACGATGCCATAGTCGATCCGATCAGTCCGAGTCCGGTGAATGTCATCGACGTGATACCGGGGCGTAC
>CAXBMV010000622.1:0-2459 GCA_963976575.1 uncultured Gammaproteobacteria bacterium
CGGCTGGGATATGGTTATCTTCGAAGGCAAGTCGGAAAAGCCGGTCTACCTGCTCATTCAGGACGAAAAGGCGCAGCTGCTGCCTGCCGATGAAATCTGGGGCAAGTCTGCCTGGGAAACCGACGATATACTGCACCGCAAGCACCAGGATCCTCAGCTGCGCGTTGCCTGTGTCGGGCGCACCGCCGAGCACGGTTGCCTGTTTGCCTCGGTGATGAATGACAAGCACCGCGCCGCCGGACGTTCGGGTGTTGGCACGGTAATGGCCTCGAAAAATCTTAAGGCTGTCGCCATTCGCGGTACCCAGGGCGTTGGCAATCTTCACAATGGCAAGGCTTTCATGGCCGCGGTCGATGCCGGCAAGGCGGTGCTCGCTGAAAACGCAGTCACCGGCCAGGGACTCCCTGCATACGGAACCCAGGTATTGATGAATGTCATCAATGGCGTCGGCGGCCTGCCCGCGCGCAATATGCGCGATGTCGGTTTCGAGGGTGCGGAGAATATTTCCGCCGAGGCCATGGCCGAGCCGCGCAAGAGTGACGACAAGCCCAACCTGACCACCAATGCCGGTTGTTTCAGCTGTACCATCGCCTGCGGGCGTATCTCCACCGTCGACAAGACCCATTTTTCGGTGAAAGACAAGCCGCAATACCACGGTGCTTCCGGCGGACTGGAATACGAAGCTGCCTGGGCACTGGGTGCCGATACGGGTGTCGATGATCTCGACGCGCTGACCTATGTCAATTTTCTCTGCAACGAAGACGGATTCGATCCGATCACCTTTGGCTGCACCGTCGCTGCGGCGATGGAGTTGTTCGAAAGCGGTGTCATTACGACCAAGGATACCGATGGTATCGAGCTGAAGTTTGGCTCGGCCGAAGCACTGGTCGCGGTGACCGAGTTGCTGGTTACCGGAAAGGGCTTCGGCAAAATACTGGGCATGGGCTCGAAGCGACTCTGCGAAAAGTACAAGAAGCCGGAATTGTCGATGAGCGTGAAGGGGCAGGAATTTCCCGCCTACGACCCGCGTGGTATCCAGGGCATAGGCCTGGCCTATGCGACTTCGAATCGCGGTGCCTGCCACTTGCGTGGCTATACCATTGCCTCGGAAATTCTGGGTATCCCGATCAAAACCGAACAAACCGATAGCGATGGCAAACCTGAGCTGGTCAAGGCTTTCCAGGACGCTACCGCGCTGGTCGACTCGGCCGGACTGTGTATCTTCACCACATTTGCCTGGGGCATGGATAACATCGCGCCGCAAATCGATGCCGCCTGCGAGGGCGACTGGAGTGTGGAGGCTTGTCTCGAAGCCGGTGAACGCATCTGGAATATGGAGCGTTTGTTCAACGAGGCGGCCGGGTTTACCGCAGACGATGACAAGCTGCCGAAGCGCCTGCTCGAAGAAGCCGTCAAGGATGGCCCAACCAAGGGTCAGGTGAATCGTCTTGGTGAAATGCTGCCCAAGTATTACGAAGTCAGAGGCTGGACAGCAGACGGCAAGGTCACCAAAGAAACCCGTCAGCGGCTTGCCCTGTAAGCACTATCCTGACCCCCCGGTTTAACCGGGGGGTCGCTTCTCATTAGAGGTACCCTAAAAATGCAGCATATTATCGTTGGTGCCGGACCTGCAGGCGTTATCGCTGCCGAAACTTTGCGCAAGGTCGATGCCAAAGCCAGCATTACCATCATCGGTGACGAGCCCGAGCCGCCATACTCGCGCATGGCCATCCCCTATTACCTGATCGGCAATATCGGCGAATCCGGTAGCTATCTGCGCGACCCGAAGAAACATTTCAAGGACCTCGATATCGAGGTGGTTCAACAGCGCGTCGACAAGGTCGATAGTAAGGCGAAAAAGATCAGCCTCGCCGATGGCAGCAGCCGTTCCTACGATAAGCTGCTGCTGGCCACAGGTTCACACCCGATCAGCCCGCCGATTCCAGGCCTCGACCTGCCGCAGGTGCATTCCTGCTGGACGCTGGAAAACGCGCGCAACATTATCCGCCTGGCCCAGCCCGGCTCCAACGTGGTCTTGATAGGCGCCGGCTTCATCGGCTGCATCATCCTCGAGGCGCTGGTCAAGCGCGGCATTAAACTTGCCGTGGTTGAAACCGGCAACCGCATGGTACCGCGCATGCTCAATGAAAAGGCCGGTGGTCTGCTGGAAACCTGGTGTAAAAACGAGGGCATAGATGTGCATACCTCCTGTAGCGTCGAATCGGTGAGCGCAAGCTCCGACGACATGGTTGAAGTCAGCCTCAGTGATGGTAGCAAGCTACCCGCGGCACTGGTGATTACCGCTACCGGCGTGAAGGCGAATATCGATATGCTCAAGGGTACCGACATAGAGACCGATCAGGGTGTGCTGGTGAACAAGCGCATGCAAACCAGCAGCGAGCATGTGTACGCGGCCGGTGATATTGCCCAGGGCGTCGACCGCCAGAAGCCGGAAGACC
>CAXBMV010000623.1:0-2455 GCA_963976575.1 uncultured Gammaproteobacteria bacterium
TCTCTAGTGCGTCGTGGTGAACGACCTTTTCTGCAACTACCCTCCCTGTTGCTGGCCGGGTTTTTATTGCTGTTAATCGCCCAGCTAATAACCCACCACATCGGTCAACAGACATTGAATGCCGAGTACCGCGGTTTGAACAAACCGTTAAGCGCACAGACTTACAAGGGCTTGTCGATGGGCTCGCAGCGCCTCGCCGGTTATCTGCTGGCGATACGCCTGCAAATGCACGACAACCAGTTGGGAAAGCATTTTCGCTACAGTCTGATCGATTACGACCTGTTGATCGACTGGCTGGAGCAAATTAGCGACGTCAATCCTGATTCCGAGTACCCGTTGTTGCTGGCTTCACGGGTATACAGCCAGACCCGCGACCATCAACGCCTGCGCCAAATTCTCGGATTTATCGAAAGGCGCTTCGAAGATAATCCGCAACTACATTGGCGTCGCATGACCGAAGCCAGCCTGATTGCCAAGCACCAGCTCGAAGATCTGCCGTTGGCGCTCGGCCTTGCAGAAAAACTGGCGATACAACCAGACACTGTGGTCATGCCGCCCTGGGCGCGTGATATGCGCTTCTTGTTGCTGGCGAAGATGAATGAATTCGAATCTGCGATAGCAATCATCCAGGCTTTGCTGGTGTCGCAGGCGGTGCACGACCCTGATGAGGAGCGCTTTCTGCGCGAAAAGCTGTCGGACTTCCAACAAAAGCTGTTTGAATCTCAACAAACCAGCGATTCTACTTCGGGATAGATCCTAAGTGCCTAAGAAATAAAAGGATTTATTCCTATTGGCATGGTTAATGCTTCATCTATATCAGATACATACTTGACACAATCCGGAGACTGAAATGCAGTTATCAAAACAGAAAGGTTTTACCCTGGTGGAAATCGCCATAGTGCTGGTTATCGTGGGGCTACTTATAGGTGGTGTCCTCAAGGGCCAGGAAATGATTACCAATGCGAAGCTGAAGCGTATCGAAAGCGATAACGCTGGTATTGCCGCGGCGATGTTTTCCTATCAGGATCGCTATCTGCAATTGCCGGGTGACGACGACGGCGCCGATCAGCGCTTTTCAATCTATACCGATGGCGCCTCGGACCCGGCTGCAGCAGATATAAATGGTGACAGCAATGGCAGTATCGAGGGTGACTGGGTAGGAGCCGCCAACGAGGAAACCGCAAATTTCTGGAAGCATTTACGTGCTGCCGGCCTGATCCCGGGTGGTGGTGACGACGACACCCAGCCGAGTAATGCCTACGGTGGTAATATCGGTATCCGCGATGGTTCGTTGCTGATTGCCGGTCACGTAACTATCTTCGGTTCTATCGAGGGTCCGATCGCGAGCATACTCGAAGCCAGGCTTGACGATGGCTCTCCAGCTACCGGTCGTATCCAGTCGGATACCACGGCAGCCTTGATGGACGGTGCAATCGCCAGCGCAGCGGGTTCCTATACCGACAACTTGCGTTATTTCATGGCTTTTCGCCTGTAGAGCAACGCCAACATCTGCGATAATGGCCTGCCTTTTGGTGGGCCATTTTCGTTTCTGGGGTATCAAACCCAGGCTACCGGAGTATCGATCAGACTATGAATCAGGCACTGGCGCTAGATAATATTTCCTACTCCATGTCGGGAGTGGAAATACTGAAGACGCTCAAACTGGATGTCGCAAAAAGCCAGTATTATGCGATTGCAGGTATTAATGGTGCGGGTAAGTCCACGTTGATCAAGCTCATTCTCGATTTGATCAGGCCTGCACCCGGCGGCAATATCAGTATTTTTGGAATCGACAACCGCGATCGCCTGTGCCGTGAACAGCTCGCTTACCTGCCGGAAAAATTTGATGTAAAACGTAACGTAAGTGGCTCGCAGTACCTGGAATTTATCGCCGCGGTTTATCGTCAGCCTGTAGCGCAGAAGGAAATCGACGCGCTTTGCGAGCGTCTCGATTTCCCACCCGAAAGACTCACAACCCGGGTTGCCAGTTATTCCAAGGGCATGGTGCAAAAACTCGGTCTGGTCAGTTGTTTCATGCTGAAACGTCCTCTAATCATTCTCGACGAGCCTCTCAGCGGCCTCGATCCGCGGGCGCGCTATCATTTCAAACAATTGATGCAGGACGAAAGGTCCAGTGAAACAACGATACTCTACAGCACTCATATGCTGGCCGATGCCGAAGACCTTTGTGATCAGTTCGGCATTTTGCATGATCACGAAATGAGGTTTCAGGGAACCCCGGCCGATTGCCTGCAACAATACCAGGCAGACACGCTGGAACAGGCTTATATGAAATGCATCTCCGCTAGCCCAGGCGGGCAGGGGAGCTAGCTACTGGCCCAGCTCCTTGAGCTTGCGGGTCAGGGTATTTCTGCCCCAGCCGAGTAATTTAGCCGCTTCCTGCTTGCGCCCATGGGTGGCTTGCAGGGCGCAGTCGAGCAGGGTTTTCTCGAAG
>CAXBMV010000624.1:0-2455 GCA_963976575.1 uncultured Gammaproteobacteria bacterium
TCCAGCTCGATGCTGCGGTCGTTGATGATCGCATCGAAAGCCTGCTTTAATTGCAGCTCGGTGTCGCTCATATCACCCTGGGATTGATGCAGTCCAGCGTTGATCAGCTTATCCAGTTCAGCGATCTCGGCTTCAAATTCTTCGGCGAGGTATGCCTCGGCAAGAATGCGGCGTTGCAGTTTTCCGCTGGTCGTCTTGGGGATGCGCTGTACCGGAATGACGTGGCGCACTTCCAGTCCCATTTGTTCGTTGATGTGTCTGGTCACATCTCTGGCGATACCGATGAAGCCTTCCAGCGCCGAGCGGAACAGGATAAACAGGATCAACTCATCTGCGTCGGCAGCGGGTTGGCGAACACCACAGGCGACTACCTTGTTGAGTTCCAGTTCGGGTAGTTGCAGCGCCACAGCTTCGATATCGTGGGGGAAGTAATTCTGAGCATTGGAAAAAATGATTTCCTTGTGGCGTCCGGTGATGACCAGTTCATCAGTGTCGGTGAGGAAACCGAGGTCGCCGGTGTTGAGCCAACCTTCACCGGTAAGCACCTCACGACTGGCTTCCTCGTCCTGGTAAAAACCCCGGGTTACACTGGGTCCGCGGATTTCGATCAGACCGATGTGATTGGCGGCCAGCGTCGCGCCGGCTTCGCTGCTAACCTTGATTTCGATGTCTTTCACCGCACCGCCTTCGATAGCGAAACCGAGCGCATCCTCATGACCTGCATCGACAAACTGCACCTGATCACCGAGTCGCAGGCGCTGCCTGTCGACAAAGAGCGCCTGGTATTCTTCGGCAACCGGTGGCAGGGCAACGGCGAGGGTAGCCTCGGCCAGACCGTATACGGTCCACATCGCGCTGCGCGGTAAACCATAGCTTGCCATGCTATCGAGGAACTCTTCGCACAGCGAAAGGGAGATCGGTTCGGCACCGTTGAAGATAACGCGCACATGCGACAAATCGGTATTCTCCATGGTTTTGTCCCCCAGCGCCTTGAGAAAATGCTTGTAGCCGAAATTGGGTGAGCACAGCACAGTTGCCTTCAATTCGCTGGCTTTTTCCAGCCATAGCACAGGGCGCCGGCTGAACAGATCGGTTGGCATAAGGCATTGGCTGATATCGACCAGCAGCATGTTCAGGTGGAATCCGAGCAGGCCGAGGTCGTGGGTTAGTGGCATCCAGCTGAGGCTGATATCGCCGGGCCGGTAATCCGCACCTATTGCCAACGCATTCAGATTGATCATGATGTTTTCATGGCTGAGTACGACACCCTTGGGTTCACTGGTCGATCCCGAGGAAAACTGGATGAAAGCGGTGTCTTTTGCGGATGGGTTATGCGGCTGACCAAGCTGCTCGTGCTGCTGCAGCTGATCGATGAGTATGGTTTTCTGCGCGACTATGGCCATGGATTCGCGCATATCGCTGGCCTCGGCGAATTTCAGCAGGCGATCGAGGTGCTCCTGCTCGGTATACAGAAAAGGCTTTTCCAGCTTATTGAAGATGCGCATCAACTTGGCACGGTGTTCGTCGCTAATCCCTACCGCCACCGGCACCGGGATGATACCTCCGAGGATGCAGGCCCAGAATCCTTCGACGAAACGCTGATTGTTTTTGCTGAACAGGATGAGCTGGTCGCCAGCACCGAGACCCGCCTGTTGCAGGTCGTACAATAGCCGCAATGCATTGTCGCGCAATTGACTATAGCTGAGCACGCGATTGTCGAGCTTGCCCTCGACAAAGGTGATCGAGTGATCACCCTGGCTGACCTGGTCCAGCGCTTCGTTCAGAGTGGAATAATCAAACATGTAACTGCCTCGAATTAGGGTCTTTTATGTAGCGTCATGATAAAGGGATTTGCCGGGCGCAGGTTGACTTCCGCTTCCAGCGCGACCTGCGACTGCGGCGCCATGCCGAGGCGGAAGCGGCGCGCCAGTATGGCGAAATGCATCTGTACTTCGACTATGCCGAAAAAATCGCCGATGCAACGTCTCGGCCCGGCTGAAAAGGGGATATAAGCGAGCTTGTGCCTTTGCTTGCTTGTGGTCTCGTCGAAACGGCCCGGATCTACTTTGTCCGGGTCATCCCAGTACTGCTTGTTGCGGTGTAAAAAATAGGGACTGATAAATATATCGGCACCGGCTGGAATCTTGACACCAGCGACCTGATCGTCGGCTATGGCTTTGCGTGAGTATAGCCATACCGGAGGGTAGAGGCGTAGCGCTTCGTCGATTACCTGGCGCAGGTATTTCAATTCTGACAGTTGCGAAAAAGAGGGTGCCTGGTCGAAATCGAGAGCGTCGATTTCTGCCTGCACCCCGGCCTCGATATGCGCGTGCTGTGACATGATGAACCAGACCCAGTTCATCGTCGCGGCGCTGGTCTCGGAACCGGCCACGATCAAAGTCATGACTTCATCAATCATTTCTCGATCACTCATCGGTTCGCCGCTATCCTTGTC
>CAXBMV010000625.1:0-2448 GCA_963976575.1 uncultured Gammaproteobacteria bacterium
GGAGTGCTCGACCGCGATGTTACGAATCAATTCCATCAGGGTTACCGTCTTACCAACGCCGGCACCACCGAACAGACCGATCTTGCCGCCCTTAACAATGGGCATAACCAGATCGATAACCTTGATACCGGTTTCGAGGATTTCTGTCGCAGTCGCCTGCTCGTCGTAGCTTGGCGGAATGCGGTGAATCGGCATGCGCTTTTCTTCGCCGATATCGCCTTTCTCGTCGATCGGCTCACCAAGTACGTCCATGATACGACCCAGAGTTTGCTGACCAACAGGAACCGTGATCGGCTCACCGGTATTGGTGACTTTCAGCCCGCGACGCAGACCCTCGGATGCACCCATAGCGATGGTGCGCACGATTCCGTCGCCCAGTTGCTGCTGTACTTCCAGCGTCAGGTTGCCGGCGTCGGCTATTTTCAGCGCATCGTATACCTTGGGTACAGAGTCTCGAGGAAACTCTACGTCGACGACAGCGCCGATTACTTCCACGATATTACCTGTGCTCATGCTTGTATCCTCAAAAAATCCAAATGTGGTTAAACTGCCGCCGCGCCGCCGACGATCTCAGAAATTTCCTGAGTGATCGAGGCCTGGCGCTCACGGTTATAAATTAATTGCAGCTCGTCGATCATGTCACCGGCGTTGTCGGTGGCGTTCTTCATCGCGAGCATGCGCGCCGCCATTTCGCAGGCCACGTTTTCGACTATGCCCTGGTACACCAGCGACTCGATGTAACGTTCCAGCAGGCTGTCGAGCACGCTCCTGGAATCCGGCTCGTAAATATAATCCCAGTGATGTTTCAGCTCTTCGTCCTGCGATGGCGGCACCGGCACCAGTTGGGTAACCGTTGGCTGCTGGGTCATAGTGTTGACGAACTGGTTGCCGATCAGGTAAATCGCGTCGATTTCACCCTTTTCGAAACTGTCCAGCATCGCCTGCACCGGACCGATAACATTGGCGATTTCAGGGCGGTCACCGATATGACTGGCCTCGGCGATAATTTTCGCACCCATACGTTTGAAAAAGTTCAACGCCTTGCCGCCGAAAGTAACCACTTCCATTTCGATGCCGGCTGCATCGAGCTCGGCCATCTGGTTCAGAGCTTTCTTGAACAGGTTGGTATTCAATCCGCCACAAAGACCGCGATCCGTGGATATAACGATTAACCCGGCGCGTTTGATCTTACGATCGAACAGGAAAGGATGCTTGTATTCGGGATTCGCGCTGGCAACGTGGCCAACCACACTGGCGATACGCTGCGCATAGGGGCGGGTGGCGAACATCTGGTCCTGGGCGCGGCGCATCTTGCTTGCCGCGACCATTTCCATGGCCTTGGTGATCTTCTGAGTGTTTTGAACACTCGTGATCTTTGTCTTTATCTCTTTGCCGCCAGCCATTTCGAGTTTCCCCTAGTAAACGCCGTTTGCTTTGAAGCCTTCGATGGCTTTCGCAATCTGCGCGGCTATTTCGTCGTTGTAGTCGCCGCTTTCATTGATTTTGGCGAGCAGGTCGGCGTTGTTCGAACGCACGTGCGCGATCAAAGCGGTTTCAAAGTCCACTACCTTTTTGACGTCGACATCGTCGAGGAAACCCTCGTTGGCAGCGTACAGTGACACACCCATTTCGGCCACATCCAGCGGCGAGTATTGACGTTGCTTCATCAATTCCGTGACGCGCTTACCACGGTCCAACTGCTTGCGTGTGGCTTCGTCGAGATCCGAGGCGAACTGCGAGAAAGCCGCCAGTTCGCGATACTGTGCCAGCGCCAGACGAATACCACCGCCGAGTTTCTTGATGATCTTGGTTTGTGCAGCACCACCAACACGCGAGACCGAAAGACCGGCGTTGATCGCGGGCCGGATACCGGCGTTGAACAGATCCGACTCAAGGAAGATCTGGCCATCGGTGATAGAAATAACATTGGTCGGTACGAAAGCCGAGACGTCGCCGCCCTGGGTTTCGATGATCGGCAGCGCGGTCAGCGAACCGGTCTTGCCCTTGACCTTGCCCTTGGAGTATTGCTCAACGCAAACAGCGTTGATACGCGCGGCGCGCTCGAGCAGACGCGAGTGCAGGTAGAAAACGTCACCGGGGTAGGCTTCGCGTCCCGGCGGACGACGCAGCAGCAGTGATACCTGGCGATAAGCCCAGGCTTGCTTGGTCAGGTCGTCATAAATAATCAGCGCGTCTTCGCCCTTGTCGCGGAAGTATTCGCCCATGGTGCAACCCGAGTAGGGTGCGATGTATTGCAGAGCGGCCGAGTCGGCGGCGCTCGCAGCGACGACTATAGTGTGCTCCATGGCGTCGTGCTCTTCGAGCTTGCGCACCACGTTGGCGATGGTCGAAGCTTTCTGACCTATGGCCACGTAGATACACTTGATGCCGGTGCCTTTCTGATTGATGATCGCGTCGATCGCTACCGCCGATTTACCGGTTTGGCGA
>CAXBMV010000626.1:0-2439 GCA_963976575.1 uncultured Gammaproteobacteria bacterium
AAATAACCAACCCCAGCCCCGCCTATACAGCCGGGGTTCAGCAAGGTGACCTGATACTGTCGGTTAATGACATTGTCACCCCCAGCTGGGAGAAAGCGCGCTTCAGTTTGCTCGAAGAGGCCGTCAGCTCCGATAAAATCCGTTTGAAACTGCAGGGGGAGAATTTGCAGATACGCGAATCGGTGATTGATATCAGCGAGCTGGGACTACTGCAGGAAGACCAGATTGACTTGATCGGTGACCTTGGTCTGTCGTCCTGGCGGCCCGATATTCCGCCAATCATTGACGAGGTTCTCGCCGATGGTGCTGCTGCCGAGGCAGGGCTGGCGGCCAACGACAAGATTGTTTCGCTGGACCAGGTCAGCATTGCTAATGCCACTCAATGGGTAAAAACCATACGTGATAATCCCCAGAAAACCATGTCGCTCGTGGTTTTGCGCGATGACGTGCCGGTTGAACTAAGTATAACTCCGCGCATGGTTGAGCAGAACGGTGAAAGCTATGGCTATATCGGCGTCAAGAATCGTATCGAAATTCCCGAATCGATACGACGCCAGATGACGGTGAACGAGCGTTATGGCCCGATCAGTGCGCTGCTTGAATCTGTGGATAAGACCTGGCGCATGTCCTGGCTGACGCTGCGCGTACTTGGCAAGCTGGTCGTCGGTGAAGCCAGTGTCAAAAATTTAAGCGGTCCTATCACAATAGCGCATTACGCCGGTCTGTCTGCGCGCATCGGTCTCGAACCTTTTCTCGGCTTTCTCGCCATTATCAGTATCAGTCTCGGAGTGCTCAATCTTTTGCCAATACCCATGCTGGACGGCGGCCACCTGTTTTACTACCTGATTGAAATATTCAAGGGAAGCCCGGTTTCAGAAGGCACCGAAATCATTGGCCAGAAAATTGGCATTGTGCTGCTCGCCTGCCTGATGTCCATCGCCCTCTATAACGATTTACTTCGATTGGTAGGATAGGTTTGAAAGTTATTCACTGGATCGGCGCTTTAATGCTGTTATCGGCTTCCTCCTGGGTACACGCCGAAAGCTTTGTTGTCGACAATATCGAAGTCAACGGGATCAAGAAAATCACCATAGGCACAGTGTTCAGCTATCTGCCGGTCAATGTGGGTGAGTCATTGGACATCGAGCGCAGTCCGGAATTGTTACGGGAATTGTATTCCACCGGTTTTTTTAGCAATATCAAGCTGTTACGTCGCGACAATACGCTGGTCATAGAGGTGGTTGAGCGTCCTGCAATCGCCGAAATCAATTTCGAAGGCAACGACGATATCAAGGATGAAGCTTTGCAAAAGGCGATGGAATCGGTGGGCATGAGTAAGGGCCGCATCTTTAGTGAAAACAATCTGGAAAAGCTGGAGCTGGAATTACAGCAAGTCTACTATTCGATGGGAAAATATGCCGCGCGTATCGATGCCAGCTGGCGCTCTCTGGATGAAGGTCGCGTAGCAATAGACATCACTATTTCGGAGGGTGTCTCGGCAAAGATCAAGTCGATTAATATTACCGGGAATCACAGTTTCGACGAAGAAGATCTGCTCGATCTTTTCGAACTGGAAACCACCGACGATGGCCTGTTTCCCTCGGATGAATATTCCAGCTCCAAGTTGAATGCGGACCTGGAATTGCTCAGGTCGCATTACCTCGATCGTGGTTACATCCAGTTCGAGGTTGCCTCCCAGCAAGTCACGATCAGTCCGGATCGGCGCGATATCAGCATTACCATCAACGTCAAGGAAGGCTTGCAATTCCGCCTCAGCTCCATTGAGTTAACCGGGGAAATGGTAGTCGATGCCGACGAGCTTCGTGCTCTGATCGCGTTCCGCGAGGGCGATATATTTTCCCGCAAGGAAATCAACAAGGCGATCCTGGCGATGCAAAAGCGACTCGGTGAAGATGGCTATGCCTATGCCGATATTCGTGTCATTACCGATCTCAATGAAGCCGAGCACACCGTCGATCTCAAGTTTCTGGTGGTACCCGGTAACAAAATTCGGGTTCGATTTATCCATTTCAAAGGCAATAAGCAGACAGAAGACAAGGTGCTTCGTCGCGAGATGCGACAATTGGAAGGAGAAATGTACCAACGCTCCAAGGTGGATCGTTCGCGGGTTCGCTTGCAGCGTCTTAATTACCTGGGATCGATCAATCTTGAGTTGAAAAAAGTTCTCGAGAATGAAGATCAGGTGGATATCGAGATTAGCGTCACCGAGCGTTTTTCAGGAAATTTGCAGGTAGGTGTCGGCTATTCACAAACCCAGGGTGCGGTCATCAACCTTGGCTTTGCACACGACAATATCCTCGGTAGCGGCAAGGCAATAGACTTTACCTTCGACAACTCGGCAGCCTCTGAGCGTTACCGTTTCAGTTACAACAACCCCTATTACACACCGGAAGGTATCAGTCGGGGTATTAATTTCAG
>CAXBMV010000627.1:0-2436 GCA_963976575.1 uncultured Gammaproteobacteria bacterium
ACGCGAACTACAGCCCTTGCCAACGAGGTAAGCGCCGAGTTTGTTGCTGCGGTTAACTTCGGATTCTTTTTTCCAGAAGTAGCGCGTGTCGAGTAAATGCAGGCGCCGCGAGGTTTTTTCATACGGGCGAATAATCGGCTTACCA
The DNA here is from genome assembly GCA_963976575.1 of uncultured Gammaproteobacteria bacterium. Lineage (GTDB taxonomy): Bacteria > Pseudomonadota > Gammaproteobacteria. The sequence continues at coordinate 146 of CAXBMV010000627.1, forward strand.
GCCATACTAGTGGCTGGCTGGAATTCAGTTTCGGGCTTTTTTTCCTTTATCTGGCTGGATTCGACATCATCGTCGGGTTTCTTGTCCGAGTAATGAATATTGCCTTCCTCGTCGACCCACTTGAACAATTCGGCCTGCACCGGGAGCGCCAGCAACAAGATCATAGCGAGCAACAGGAGGCTGCCCGGATTGATTTTCAGTGATTGCATACATCCCCTGCAAAATGATTTTCCTTAAGATCTGGCAGGAACATGTATTACCAGGTTCCACAGGCTTTAAGCGACTTAGGCACCGAGTATAGTTAGGCCTGCGCGATTCTTCCAGAATCCCTTGGGGCACCGGCCCCAGGGCCGCCGAAAGCGCATGGGTCAAAGACTCACTGACGGCTCAATCGGGTACCACTTATCACCCGTAGAGCAGCGAATAGTTAACCCGGGAAGGATTTTCTCGACCCTAAATAGTGATATCATGCGCGTCGAGGATTTATTCTGCTTTTCAGACCTGTTTGCTCAGGCGCTGAGCTGCCTCTGAATAGTAAAACGTCGCCGGGAAATTTATCCCGGAAAACTGGTCTGCAAACACTTTAGAGCATTGAGATTCCCGGTTGTGACCTTACTTATACGTCTTATATGAATATACAAAACACACAGTTTGCCATAGGACAGGTAGTGCGCCACCGCGTATACCCGTTTCGCGGCGTCATAATTGACGTCGACCCCGAATTCAGTAACAGCGAAGAATGGTATCAGGCGATCCCCGAGGACATACGTCCGCGCAAGGATCAGCCGTTTTATCACCTGCTCGCCGAAAACGAAAGCACGGCCTACGAGGCCTACGTGTCGGAACAAAACCTGTTGCTCGATGATTCTGGCGAACCGGTCAACCACCCCCAGGTGGAATTGATGTTCGGCGAATTTCTCGGCACCAGCTACGCCATCCCCAGCGTCGATCGGCACTGAAATATCGAAACCCCGGTAATCAATCCCGAGACTGTTGGCTCAACAGTTAATCGACTGGGCCAATGATGCGTTCGCGCGCCTTGCTGTTGTCGGGACTGATGCTGATGTCCTTTGCACTGGCCGCCGAAGAACGCCCCCGCATCGGGCTGGTGCTGGCAGGCGGTGGAGCCACGGGAAGTGCACACATCGCCGTACTCGAATTTCTCGAGGCCAACCGCATACCAGTCGACTTTATCAGCGGAACCAGCATCGGTGCCTATGTCGGCGGGCTCTACGCCCTCGGATACGACGCCAGACAAATCAAGAAAATCATGTATGCAGAAGATTTGAATCGTGGCTACTCGGACACGATCAGTCGCGACGACCTCCCCTATAGAAACAAGCGCCACGAAGATAAATTCAATCTACCGTTGGAAATGGGCTACCGCGAAGGCGAATTGCGTTTTCCCGGCGGTCTGCTTTATGGCCAGACCATGTCCAGCATTTACCTCAGTTCGGTGGGTAATCTTGTTAACCTTGATAGTTTCGACGACCTCCCCATCCCCTTCCGCGCGGTGGCAACCGACCTGACCACGGGCGAAACCGTGGCTCTGTCACGCGGTAACCTGATCCGGGCAATGCAGGCCTCGGCCACGGTTCCCGGTGCGCTGGTGCCGATGGAAATCGAGGGCCGTTATCTGGTCGATGGCGGCATTTCCAACAACATCCCGATCGCCGAGGTGAAGCAAATGGGTGCCGATATCGTCATTGCAGTTGATATCAGCGCGCCACTGCTGCCCAAGGGTTCGCTGAAAACCAGCCTCGCGATACTGCGCCAGATGTCGAATCTGCTGACGATTAAAAACATCACCGCACAGAAGGAGCTGCTCGAGGAAAAAGACGTCTATATCCGCCCCAGGGTCGAAGACCTCAGCTTCACCGATTTTGCCAACCTGCCGCAGGCTTACGAGGCCGGGCGCATCGCGGTACTGGACAAGCGCGAAGAGTTGGTTGCCCTCGGCATCGAAGCCTCAGCTTACAACGCCTACAGGGGGCAGAAGCAACAGCGATTTGCCAGCATTAAACGCCTCGAAAACCAGCCACTGGCCGAGTTGAACCTGTTGAATATTTCCGGGGTTAAGGATGCCTATCTGCTGGAAACGCTGAATATAGAAACCGGCAAGCCGATCACTAACGAGGCATTGCGTGCCGCCCTGCAACGGGTGTATGCGCTGGATCGTTTCCAGCGCGTCGAAGCGGAATTCGAGCAGCGCGAGGCAGGCCTTAGCCTGTTGGTCACCGCGGAAGGAAAAACATGGGGACCGAATATTTTTGAAAAGGGGCTGGGCTGGG
>CAXBMV010000628.1:0-2431 GCA_963976575.1 uncultured Gammaproteobacteria bacterium
CCGTATCTGCTACCCGCCGATAACCAGGTATCTGACCATCGACAAAGTTGCGGGGCTGATCACTATATCCGACGAAAAACCCGCGTTTATCGCCAATAGCCCCTCCCCTGAAACAGTCGAAATAGAGACGGTATCGGAACAAGGGCAATTTACCCGGCTACTCGAAGACGAAAGTCTGCTGCTGATTATTGGCCTGTTCTTCCTCGCCGGCATAGGCCTGACCTTTACCCCCTGTGTTTTTCCGATGATTCCAATACTGTCCAGTATCATCGCCGGCCAGGGGGAAGGCCTGACCACTCGCAATGCGTTTACGCTGTCGCTGGTCTATGTACTCGCGATGGCTACCACCTACGCAATAGTGGGTGCCGTGGTTGGCTACTACGGTGCCGAATTCAACATCCAGATCTGGTTCCAGGACCCGATTATACTCAGCGTATTCGCCGCGATTTTTGTATTGCTGGCGCTATCCATGTTCGGTTTTTATGACATCCAGATGCCCAGCGCTATCCAGTCGCGCCTGGCGAGCCTGAGCCACAGCCAGGAAGGAGGAACCCTGATCGGTGTCGGCTTTATGGGTTTCTTTTCGGCGATTATTGTCGGCCCCTGTATCACTGCACCGCTGGTGGGGGCGCTGATATTCATTTCACAAACCCAGAACTGGCAATTGGGTGGACTGGCCCTGTTTGCGCTGGGTCTGGGCATGGGCGTTCCCTTACTGATGATCGGCACCTCGGCCGGCAAATTCCTGCCCCGCGCGGGGCTGTGGATGGATCGGGTGAAAATTTTCTTCGGCATCAGCTTGATCGCCGTGGCGATTTACCTGCTCGAGCGTATCCTGCCGGTTGGCTTTACCATGACTCTGGTTGCCGCACTATTGATCGCTTCATCGATATATCTCGGTGCGCTGGATACTTTAGATGCAAGTTCCTCCGGTTGGAGACGATTTGGCAAGGCGATGGGAATCTTGATTTTGATTTACGGCATAGCCTATATGATTGGCGTTGCCGGCGGCAGTCGCGACCTGATCCAGCCGCTTCGAGGTGTAGTGACCTCGGGTGGAAGCGCGGGCGGGGCGGCGCATGAAGGCGTGGTTTTCCGTCAGATAAAGGGCAGCAGTGGTTTGCAAGTCGCGTTGAACAACTCGGTACAACAGGGCCAGGGTACGATGCTCGATTTCTACGCCGACTGGTGCATTTCCTGCAAGGAAATGGAAAAGTACACATTTTCCGATGCGGCGGTTCAACAGGCATTGGCGCCGCTGGCTATGCTGCAGGCCGACGTCACCGCAAACGACAGCGAAGATGTTCAATTAATGAGTTCGTTGGGAATTTACGGTCCTCCAGCAATACTGTTTTTTGACGCCGAGGGCCAGGAAATTAAAGGTCGACGGGTAGTTGGATATATGTCTGCGGCAGACTTTAGCGCTCACGTCAACGCTACTTATCAGTAAATGAATCGCGGGAATCTGCTGCTTGCCACGCTGGCTTTACTCTCTATGTTGGCTGGCGTTTCGCTTTATCACTGGACCTGGGACAGCGAAGTGTCCCGGGCTGGCGACGCAGTCCAGGCACAGAAAATCACGCTGGACTCGATTCCTCTAACCGATATCAACGGAGTCGAAACTACCCTTTCCGACTGGCGTGGCGACCGGCTGATCGTCAACTTCTGGGCTCCCTGGTGTATCCCCTGCCGGCGTGAAATCCCGCTGTTGATCGAGATTCAACAGGAATATGCCGACCAGGGTGTGAAGGTGCTCGGAATTGCCCTGGATGAGAAAAAATCGGTTGTCGAGTTCGCAAGGGAATATGCCATCAATTACCCGCTGTTCCTCGCCGGCAACCGCATAAGCATGTATAACGCCGCTTTTTCCAACCGCAGCAGCGCTATTCCGTTCACCTTGCTGCTCGACCGCAACCTGAATATCGTTTTTAGCCACTATGGTGAAGTCAGCCGAGAACTACTGGAGCAACAGCTCAATCCGCTGTAAAACAGCATCCGCGCAGCGAAAGCGGGGCGATGTTGGCGACAACTTCGGCAATATGGCAAATAACAAGCTAAAACTGGACTCTATCTAGACGGTATGTGAAAATCCGCCCTATTCGCAGAAATGGTTTGCATCAGTTAAATAATGACAAAGATCCTGGTCATCCACGGCCCCAATCTGAATATGCTTGGCACTCGCGAGCCCGAAGTCTACGGCAGCGATACCCTGGCGACGATCAATCAGAACCTGGCGCAAATGGCCGAGCAGAATTCGGTTGCACTGGAAACCTTTCAGTCGAATAGCGAAGGCGATATCGTCAATTGCATTCAACAGGCCGCAGGCAGCCAGGTCGAGTTTATTATTATCAACCCGGCGGCCTACACGCACACCAGTGTCGCCATACGCGATGCCTTTCTGGCGACCCGTATCGGTTTTATTGAAGTGCAT
>CAXBMV010000629.1:0-2429 GCA_963976575.1 uncultured Gammaproteobacteria bacterium
CTGCGCGAATACGATGCCGGCATGCTGCACGAATTCGGCGCGCTACAACAGGCCGGGCGCGAATTCGACAAGGCTAACCCCGATTTTTACCAGCAGCAAATCGATGCCAGTAACGGCGACGATATCGCTATTATGCTTTACACCTCGGGCACCACCGGCAAACCCAAAGGCGTGGTGTTGACCAACAACAACGTCATTATCACCGCGCGTAACGGTATCATCCGCGAGGGCCTCACCGCCGACGAAGAAGTGCTCGCTTATCTGCCGATGGCCTGGGTTGGCGACAACCTGTTTTCCTACGCGCAGTCCTATGTTGCCGGCTTTTGCGTAAGCTGCCCGGAGAGCGTTGAGACGGTGGCCAATGACTTGCGCGAGATTGGCCCGACTTATTATTTTGCGCCGCCACGGGTTTACGAAAACATGCTCACCCAGGTGATGATCCGCATGGAAGACGCCAGCCGCATCAAACAGCAGCTATTCCATTATTTTATGGGCAAGGCGCGCAAGGTCGGGGTGAGAATGCTGAATGGTCAATCGGTATCGCTTCTCGATTCGCTGATTTATCGCCTCGGCAACCTGCTGGTGTATGCGCCCTTAAAAGACGTGCTCGGTCTCAGCCGGGTAAAACTGGCCTACACCGCAGGTGAAGCCATAGGTCCGGAAATTTTCGACTTTTTCCGTTCGCTGGGCATAAACATCAAGCAGCTCTACGGCCAGACCGAATGCATGGTGTTTATCTGCGTGCAACCCGATGGAGAAGTCTACGCCGACACCGTAGGCACCCCGGCGATAGACGTCGAAATCAAGATCGACGACAAGGGTGAAATCCTCTACCGCAGCCCCGGCGTATTCCATTCCTATTACAAGAACCCCGAGTCTACCGCCAGCACCAAGACCGAGGACGGCTGGGTGCTCACCGGTGACGCCGGTTATTTCGACGACAGCAACGGTCATTTGAAGATCATCGATCGCGCCAAGGACGTCGGCAAACTCAGCGACGGCACCCTGTTCGCGCCCAAATACATCGAAAACAAGCTCAAGTTCTTTTCCTATATCAAGGAAGCCGTATTGTTTGGCGACAAGCGCGAATACAGCACCGCCTTCATCAATATCGATCTCGACGCGGTCGGCAACTGGGCAGAACGACGCAACTACGCCTATTCCGGTTATATCGACCTGGCCGGACAGGAAGCGGTCTACCAGTTGATCAAGGAATGCATCGACAAGGTCAATCACGACCTGTCTCAGGACAGCCGTCTGGGCAATTCGCAGATCCGTCGTTTTCTCATACTGCACAAGGAACTCGACGCCGACGACGGCGAGCTGACACGCACGCGCAAGGTGAGACGCAACTACGTCGGTGAGCGCTACGAGTCACTGATCGAGGCACTATACTCAGACAAATCGGAGTGCCACGTCAGCACCCAGGTAACCTTCGAGGATGGCCGCACCGGGCTGCTCGAGGCCGATGTGCGCATCGCCGAGGCCGAAGTTTACCCGGTGAAAACGCCAGCCCGCGAGGCCGCCGCATGACCCGCGAAGTCGGCAGCGAAGTCTTGCTCGCGGTGGAAAACATCAGCCTGTCCTTCGGCGTGATGAAAGTACTGGATAACATCAGTTTTGATATCAAGAAAGGCGAAATCCGCTCCATCATCGGCCCCAACGGCGCCGGCAAGAGTTCCATGCTGAACGTGATCAATGGCTTTTACCACCCGCAGGAGGGATCGATTACCTTCAAGGGCGAGACGCGCAAACAGATGGCGCCGCATGTCGCAGCCAGCCATGGCATTGCGCGCACCTTTCAGAACATCGCCCTGTTCAAGGGCATGAGTACGCTCGACAACATCATGAGCGGGCGCAACCTGAAGATGAAAACCAACATTTTCTGGCAAGCCCTGCACATAGGCCCGGCGCGCGCCGAGGAAATGGAAAACCGCGAGGCGGCCGAACGCATCATCGACTTCCTCGATATACAGGCGATACGCAAGAAACCGGTGGGCAAGTTGCCCTACGGTCTGCAAAAGCGCGTCGAACTGGGGCGCGCACTGGCCGCCGAACCGGAACTGTTATTGCTCGACGAACCCATGGCCGGCATGAACAGCGAAGAGAAGGAAGACATGTCGCGCTTCATCATCGATGTGAACGATGAGTTCGGTACCACCATCGCGCTGATCGAGCACGACATGGGCGTGGTCATGGATTTATCCGACCGTGTCGTCGTCCTCGATTACGGCAAGCAACTCGCCGACGGTCTGCCCGACGAAGTGCGTTCCAACCAGGCCGTCATCGACGCGTATCTCGGGATTCCACATGAATAAGGCAGCGGCATGATCTTTTTTATCGAAGTGGTGCTCAGCGGGCTGATGGCCGGCATCATGTATTCGCTGGTGGCGCTCGGCTTCGTGCTCATCTTCAAGGCTTCCGGCATC
>CAXBMV010000630.1:0-2427 GCA_963976575.1 uncultured Gammaproteobacteria bacterium
CGAAGCAATGGTAGAGCTCGCCGGCGGTGGTGATCATGCCGCCAGGTTTCTTTCGCAGTATTGCCCGCCACCTCTATTTCGCGGCTGTTCGCAGGCTGTATATATTGCTGACGAAGCCACCATGGTGCGCAGCTATGATTATTCGCCCTATGTATTCGACGGCTTGCTGATGCGCACCCGCTTCGACCAGCGCGAAGTAATCGCCATGCTCGACTGCATGTCCGGCGTACTCGACGGCATTAACAGCGATGGACTCGCGGTGTCCATGTCCTTTGGTGGACGCGAAGAGTTTGGTGAAGGTTTTGGCGTTACCCTGCTGCTGCGCTATCTGCTTGAGTACGCTGGGAACGTGAAGGAAGCCTGCGAATTGATCGCTCGGGTACCGGTACAGGGCGCTTATAACATCATGCTACTCGATCGCGATGCCAAATTCGCAACCGTGGCGGTATCCGCCGGGCGTGAAATGCGTTACCTGCCCGGCGCGGTAGCCACCAACCACCAGCCCGACAGTAGCTGGCCATTGTACGAAGAAAAGGTACAAACCCATTTGCGGCACCAGTATCTGACTGACCTGGTTGCAACGAGCGCCTTCAGCGCACAGGAATTCGCGCGCCAGTATTTGCAGCCACCGCTTTACCACAGCCAGTTTGCTCGCGGCTTCGGCACCTTATACGATGCCGCCTATTACCCGCAGCGCGATAGCTGTGAATTCTTCTGGCCGGGAAATACCTGGGCATTTGATTTCGACAGTTTCAGCCCGCGCGAATTTGAAATGGCCTTTGTAGACCCCGAAGGCTACCCGAAGAAAAGCCAGACTTACGGCGAAATCTATACCAGTAAGCCTTTACCTATGCTGAGTTTCTAAGCCTTACCTTCGGCAATGCCCTTGAGCAGCTCCTCGGTGAATATCTGCAGGCCGATCTCGGGGTTGTAACCATGAATTTCCTTGACGTCGAGCGCGCGGATGAAAGCGAGGATTTGCTCGCTGATCACCTGCCCCGGCACCAATACCGGGAACCCGGGCGGGTAAGGCGTGACGAAACTGGCCGAGACCAGTTCGCGACCCGACTTCATCGCCTTGCCTATGGTGTCTTCGTCTATGGTCATATATTCGCAGTTGACATCATCGTAGGCGTGGAAAAAGGCGCTGCGGATATCACCATCGGTGGTTGCTACCTTCTGTTTGCAGCCGGGACAAAACACTTCGTGGAAATAACTGAAGTCGGGTAGTGGTGGCAAGTCTTTGGACAACGAATATATACGCTTGTCGAGCAGTTTCAATTCGACACGGCTGGCGTCTTCGCGCTGCTGCTCGAATTCGGTGGCAATCTTCACCAGCACTTCGATCAGGAACGCGACGGAACTGCGCGTGGTGCCTATATTGGTCATGAACAGCACCGTATTGCGCGACGTCTTGTTGATCTGAATACCGTATTTATCCATCAGATATTCATTCTTGAAGGTATCTCCGTCTACGCCGGTGAGCCCGAGGTAAAGCGTCAGGCGGGTCAGGTCGATGACAAAATCATCGGTGGCCCAGGCTTCTTCCATACCGGTGTTACGCCAACCCTTTTCAGGATCAAAATAACTCTCGATACCGGAGGGTCGGTACTCGGCCGGGATCATGTCCTTCGCCTCGAGGAAACGGAAATAGCGACTTAGCAGCGGGTGCGAGGCGATGCGCTCGCGGATCGCCATGGCCAGCTCGATTTGCTTCTGTACCAGCTCGAAACCTTCCAGCTCCACCTGGCGCCGACCTATGTCCAGCGAGGCGAGGATCTGGTAATTCGGCGAAGTTGAGGTATGCGTCATAAAGGCTTCGTCGAAGGGCTCATGTACCTTGTGGTTAAAGTCCTGGTCGGAAACATGAATCATTGAACCCTGGCGCAGCGAAGTCAGCGACTTGTGTGTCGACTGCGTGGCATAGGCGCGGATACGCACCTTGGCCGGGTCGGGCAGCAGGCGCTCATTGATCAAGTCTTCATCCTTGCACTTGGCGATGCGTTTCTGAAACTTCGCATATTCCTCGGCGTACTCGGCGCTACGGTAACGTGCACGCAGGCGCTTGGCCGTGGCCATCGCGGTGCGGCGGCGGTAGGTCGGGGTAAAGCCGGCAAAAGCAAACCAGGCCTCGTCCCAGAGGAAAACCAGGTCGGGTTTGATCGCCAGGCACTCTTCCATGACGCGCTCGACGTTGTAAACCACACCGTCGAAGGTACAGTTGGTCAGCAGCAGCATTTTCACCTTGTGCAGCAGACCCGCCTTCTTGTAGAGCAATAACTTGTGCTTGATTTCTTTCAGCGGAACCGCGCCGTACATGGAGTACTCATTCAGCGGATAGGAATCCAGGTAGCAAACCTGGGCGCCGGCCAGCACCATGCCGTAGTGATGCGATTTGTGGCAATCGCGGTCGACGAGGATGATGTC
>CAXBMV010000631.1:0-2427 GCA_963976575.1 uncultured Gammaproteobacteria bacterium
TAACAACGCCTCGGTTTCGACCTGCCCTGTTACAGCGGTCCAGCCCAGCAAAGGCGGCGCGGCGCCTGCGGCTCCACCGAGGACGATGTTCTGCGGTGTCGCGCGTTTCAGGTACATGGTGTAAATCAAGGCGTAACCGACCAGCGAGAAAAAGGTCAGTACCGCGGTCAACAGATTGATAAACAGCAACAGCAGGCCAATGCCCAGCGCGCCCAGGCCCAACGCAAATATCAGTGCCGATTTCTGGTCAAGGTTACCGCTTGCCATCGGGCGGTCACGGGTACGCTCCATGATGCGATCGATATGCTCATCGACAACGTGGTTGATCGCTGCCCCGGAGGCTGCAGCAAAGCCGATTCCGAGCAAACCGAAGACAAATATATCCAGCGGCACGGCGCCATCTGCGGCCAGCAGCATCCCCACCATCGCGGTAAACACGATCAGGAACACCACCTTGGGCTTGGTCAACTTATAGTACTGCGACCAGGATGCGAGGGTCAGGGTTGTCATTGCGCTATTCTATTTGAATTTCAGCTTGGTCCGGGAAGGCGGCCGTTATACAGGTAATTGCAGCGGCTAGCAATCGCGACATCATAGCAGAATCAACCGATCTGGGATAACTTCATCAGCTTGCGCAAGTCATCGAGAACCCGGTTTTCATCGATCTGGGCAGGGTAATGCATCATCAGATTATCTTCGGGGTCGATCAGGTAGAGTTTTGGTTGCGCGCCAGGCTCGCCATGGCCAGGCAGACGGAACTGCCCATACAAGTCTTCGTTGCGGTTGTTTTCGACCACCGCCAGGTCGGGATAGTCGGCGAGAAAAGCGCGCATTTCTGCGTCCAGTGACCCGGTGCTAACCAGCACATTTTGCAGTCGCGGCGTATCGCGACCGAGCAGCACCCTGATCTGGCGCATATAATACAGGTTGGAGCGACATTGTTCGCTGCAGCCATCGGCGACAAACATCAGCATCACCCACTTACGCCCGAATCCGGTTTCATAGCGATCGCCATCGGCAGCCTCCAGCTCCGGCCAGTCGAGCTTCTGCGCCGGCACCACCAGTTCGCCGTAATTGATACTGGTCGGCCTGATCTCAAATACGTACATCGCCATCCAGCCGATCAAAAAGGGTGACAGGAACACCAGGATCAGGCCGAGCAATTTGGCGCGATACCAGAAAAGTTGCTTCGGTTTTTCTTCACTCATTCGATTTTCCGCAAATTTAAAATTAGAAATAAAATACCGGCGATAACGGCAAAACTAAACCATTGCGTCGCATAGGCGCGGCTCTTGTCCGGGTCTGCCCAGACCGGCTTCCAGTCACGCTGATAATGACCCGGCTGTTCCTCTGCCATCCACAACACCAGCGGCAACAGCTCGCTGGAAAATTGCTGCTGTAATGCCGGCATATCGATGTAAGGGATGAGCTGCGGCCAATCGTCGCCCAGCCTGACTTCGCCGAGGCGATAGCCACCCGCATCCGCAAAACTGACGATGCCCTCGACGCTGGCAGCCGGCGCAGGCGGCAGAATCTGCGGCAACTGCTGGCGCGAATCACCCGGCGCAATCCAGCCACGGTTGACCAGCAGGATACGATCACTACCGGCCAGACGCAGCGGGGTCAATACCTCATAACCGGCCTTCCCCTGGTAAATGCGGTTGTCGAGTAACAGGCTATGCGCATTGTCGAATTCACCAACCAGCCTTAGTTTGCGAAACTCGAGATCGGTTAGCGGCGCATCCGCATCGAAACGCTGGTAATCCTCGGCGAGGCGCTGCTGGTAATTTTGTTGTACCGCATCCTTGAAGGCTGCGCGCTCCAGCTGCCACATGCCAAGGCCACTAAACAGGGCTACGCCGGCAAGCGTCAGCGCGATGGACCACAGGCCGGGCTGGAAACGGCGTCGCAAAAAAATCATATCGCGGCTCTACCCGGTTCGAGTAGAATTGCCCTCTTATTTGCCGTGGCGCCACCTATGCTCTGGATTAAAGTCATCATCGTTATAATGCTTGCGTTGATTCTGCTCAGCCTCGTCGCCAGCATGTTCACCCTGATGCGCGATCGGGATAATTCGAATCGCACGGCCAAATTCCTGACTTTTCGCATCGTCATGTCGATCCTGTTATTCATACTTATAGGCGTCTCATTTTACATGGGCTGGATACAACCCCACGGGCTGATTCCACCGCAGGGCTAGGCCATCCAGCCATGCCCGTAAACCACCTCATAACTGGCGATGAACTTGCCGTTTTCGAAACCATGCTCGCGATAACTGGCTTCCAGCTGACGTAACCTGGCCGGCGTCATCAGTCCGCGACGCCGATTATTATCGGCATTGCTGGCGCCGATATTCTTCAGATCGTCGAGCAATCCACGGAATTCACCGTACTCCAGGCGTATCGTCTCGGCATCCACCACCGGCTG
>CAXBMV010000632.1:0-2427 GCA_963976575.1 uncultured Gammaproteobacteria bacterium
AGCCGGCAGACTTATCTTCGCTGTTGCCCACAGATTTTGTCGATCTAAACCTGAGTAGCAGGTTGTTTGAGTTTCATGGCATGGACTTTGAGGATTTGAAACTGCAAACCAGAGTCGAGGACAACACGCTGTATCTGGACAGTCTGGCAATGCGCCATGACGCGGTTAAGCTGCAGGCCAGCGCCAAGTGGGAATACGCTCCAAGCAGCGGCAAACACTACAGCAACCTGCAGGCAGTAGTGCAGGGGGAGCGCTTTGGTCAGGCCATGGCGAAACTTGGTTTCGGCAACAGTATCAGCAATGGCAAAGTGGATTTTAGCGGGCAATTCGCCTGGAACGCGGGCTTGCCCGACTTCAGGCTGGATACCCTGATTGGCGATGCGCACTTGAAATTAAGCGACGGGGTATTAAATAACGTAGACCCGGGCGGTGGTCGACTGGTTGGCTTGCTGAGTTTGAATGCATTGCCCAGGCGTTTGTCACTAGACTTCAAGGATATGCTGATAGCGGGGATGGAATTTGATAGTATCACCGGTACCTACCGACTCACTGGCGGGGATCTTTACACTGAAGATACGCGCATGGAGGGACCCGCTGCGAGTATCCGGATATCGGGTAAGACCGATCTGCAAGCTCAGACCTACGATCAGAAAATCATAGTGGTGCCAAAGATCAGGCAGACCCTGCCGGTTATTGGTGCCTTATCCGGCGGCAGTGCGGTGGGCTGGGGATTGCTTTTGTTGCAAAATCTGTTCAAGAAGGTGATAGACAAGGTAGTCGAAATTGAATATCGCATTAGCGGTAGTTGGGATAACCCTGAAATTGAACTGGTACAGGCGGTGGATGTCAATAATGCTACAGTCGAAGATATTGAAAAGTAGTCTATGCCTGCTAATCCTGCTGGTTTGCGCGAGCCCGGTCCGGGCTAATAGCATAAGACTGTTTACGCTCAGCGCCGACGAATGGGCGCAACCCAGGAACGGCGGGGGTATGGCAGAATTCGCCTCAGTCCGTGCCGCGGTGAACTACTGGTCGAGTGGATCCGATGCATTATTGATTATCCGCTATCCCGGTGAGGATAGTGGCGAGCTCTGGGCAACCGAGTTGCGTGACTGGTTGATATCACTGGGTATGCCGGGTGACTATATTCGACTCTTGCCGGGGAGTCAGCAAGCCGACGAAATCCGCTTAATTGTCGGTAGTCGTGATGAATTGGAACAATGAAACAGGAATAATATGTCGACAATGTTAGAAGCAGTTAGCCAACAAATTCTTGAGCCCAGCGAGTTGTCAATCGAACAACTTGGCGGTTTTCTGGATGCTTTACAGGGCAAGCAAATAGATGCTGCCGACCTGTATTTTCAAAGCAGTCAGCAGGAATCCTGGGTCATGGATGACGGTATAATCCGTGAAGGCAATTTCAGCATTGAAAAGGGTGTCGGAATTCGAGCCATATCCGGTGAGAAATCCGGGTTTGCCTATTGCGACGATTTGCATGGCAATGCCATTGCCCTGGCTGTCAAAAATGCTCGCGCAATTGTGAAGCAGGGCCAGAGTGGCGGTGGAAAGATTTCCCTGGCCAGCGCCCCGGCAAAGGCATTGTACCTTCCGAACAATCCGGTAGACGGGCATAGCGCAGAAGAGAAAGTAGAGTTGCTGAAGAAACTGGATGTTTATACCCGTTCACTTGATACACGCATCGAACAGGTCATCATATCGATTTCCGGCGGCATCGATCATATCCTCGTCGCCGCCACTGACAATACGCTTGCAGCCGATGTGCGTCCCCTGGTGCGCATGAATGTCACCGTGTTAATGCATGACAAGGGTCGGCGCGAACAAGGTAGTGCCGGTGCCGGCGGGCGCCATGGTTATGATTTGTTTTTTGCCAGTGATAGAGGTTATGAGCTGGCCCGCGAAGCGGTACAGCAAGCCTCGACCAATTTACAGTCGGTTGCGACACCGGCAGGCAGCATGCCGGTGGTATTGGGTCCTGGCTGGCCCGGGGTGCTGTTACACGAGGCAGTCGGGCATGGGTTGGAGGGCGATTTCAATCGCAAGGGTACTTCAGCATTCAGTAACAGGATTGGCCAACAGGTAGCCTCACCTTTATGTACCGTGGTCGATGACGGCACTCTGGAAGGTCGCCGTGGATCGCTTAGCGTCGACGATGAGGGAGTTCCTGCGCAATGCACAACCCTGATCGAAAATGGCGTGCTGAAAGGTTATATGCAGGACAAAATGAATGCGCGTCTCATGGGAGGTCAATCTACCTCCAATGGCCGACGTGAATCTTTTGCCCATCTGCCGATGCCACGTATGACGAATACCTACATGCTTGCCGGGGAAAGCGAACCCGAGGAAATTATCAGGTCGGTAAAGAAAGGTTTGTACGCGGTTAATTTTGGCGGTGGTCAGGTTGATATT
>CAXBMV010000633.1:0-2424 GCA_963976575.1 uncultured Gammaproteobacteria bacterium
AAACGCACTCACCGCCGCGTCGAATTCTTCCTGCGCCATCAAGGTCCGGCCCAGCGCATACCAGCCGCGTGGGTCTTCCGGGTTTTCGCGCAGTTTTTCCTTGATCGCCACCACCATTTCTTCGAGGCTCATGTTTTCCATCGGTGGCATCGGCTTGCCGCCGACACTGGCTATCTCGGGGTTCTCGACGACGCGGTATTCGCCGTAAACAAAATATAGGCTGAGGCTGAGTACTGGTACCAGCAGCAGCACGGCCAACGACATCCAGCCGCCGGGCGTTTTTTCTGCCACTGCTTTCTCGCGTTGCAGATCCAGCGCCAGCGAGGTTTGTAAATCAGTAAAGGCGGCGTCATAGCCGGCCTGATCCAGTTCGCCTGATTCCAGCTGCAGGTCGAGTAGCTGTTTCTTTTCCCTGGCGATCTCGACATTTTGTTGCTGGCGTTGATCGCCGCTGTCGTCGCCTTCGTCGCGCGCCGCGCGCAGCAAAGGCACTAAAAGTATCGCCAGTGCCAGCAGAAGCAGCAGTATGACTGCAATCCAGAAACTCATTTGCGCTCCTGCTGTTGTTGCAACAATTGTTTTGCTTTTGCCATGGCCTCGTCATCGGGGCCGGATTTTGTGCTAGCGCGACGCAGCCTTCTCACCACCAGAATAATCACCAATCCAAGCAATACAAAAGGTCCGAACCAGAGTAGATAAGTGCCGGGCTTAATCAGCGGTCGGTAAAGTACGAAATCCCCGTAGCGCTCCACCATATATTCGGCCACCTGTTTCGGCGAGCTGCCCTGGGTGAGCATTTCATAGGTCTGGCGGCGCAGGTCTCTGGCCAGGTCGGCATCGGAGCCGGCTAAATTCTGGTTCTGGCAAACCAGGCAGCGCAGTTCATTGACGAGCTGGTTATAGTCGGCTTCCACCTCGGGAGAGTCGAATTCATAAGCCTCTATAGATGCCTGCGCAGGTGCAAGCACCCATAACATTAAAAGAAAGGTAAGTAGTCGCAATGGATTAGCCCAGCAGTTGCTTGAGAATAGGAAGTATGGTGCCGTTCAGGCTATCAAAAGTCACCGGGCCGATATGCTTGTAACGGATCGTGCCTTCGCTATCGATGATAAAAGTCTCCGGTACGCCGTAAACACCCCAGTCGATGCCGACGCGACCGTCGAGATCGACCAGGCTGGTGGCATAAGGATTACCGAATTGCTGCAGCCATCTGAGCGCGTCCGCAGGTTGGTCCTTGTAGTTCAGCCCGATCACGCTGACCAGGTTCTGCGCTGCCAGCTCGGTGATCACGGGGTGCTCCTCGCGGCAGGCGACACACCAGGAAGCCCAGACATTGAGCACCCAGACTTGCCCGCGCATATCCGCGGGGGAGAGTTTACGCGTCGGTGCGTCGAGCATGAACAATGAAAATTCCGGTGCCGCCTTATCGATCAACGGCGACGGAATTTTCTTCGGGTCGAGATTCAGCCCATAACCGAGCAAGCCGACCATGAGCAAAAATATCCCCAGCGGCAGGGCGAATCGCATCAAGCCAGCTTCTCCGCGCCCGCCCCTACCTCGACACTGCGCTTTGACAGGCGTCGATAGCGGCTATCGCTGGCGGCAAAAACACCACCCAGCGCCATGATGATCGCGCCCAGCCAGATCCAGCGGATAAATGGCTTGTAATAAATACGCACCGCCCAGGCCCCGGCCTCATCCAGCGGCTCACCCAGGGCAATAAACAGATCGCGGGTGAGACCGGCATCGATGGCGGCTTCGGTCATCGGCGATTGTTGCACCGGGTAGATGCGTTTTTCCGGAAACAGGTTGGTGCTGAAATCACCGGATTCACTGCGTACAGCGAATCCACCGCGGGTGGCGACATAGTTATCGACTTTGAAATCACGTACACCCTGGAAGGTGAATTCATAACCGGCCACGTTGTAGGTGTCACCCGGTTTCATGCGCAAGTCTTTTTCCACGGTGTAGAGACTGGTCAGGGTAATGCCGGTGATGAATACCGCCATGCCCAGGTGGCCAAGCAACATGCCGTAAAAACCCGCAGGGGTGGAACGCAGCGTTGAGGCAAAGCTGCGGTTCCTGAAGCGTTCGGCCAGTGCCATGACAACAGTAGTGGCAATCCACAGCGACATCGCAATGCCGACAAAGGCGGTCCAGATCCAGATGGGCAGGGTCAGGCTGATCAACAGAGCCAGCACCAGCACCGCGGCGGCCGGAATTCTGAGTTTGGCCCAGAGCCGTGCCGGGTCATCCTGTTTCCAGCGAATCAGCATACCGATGCCGATGAGTATGCCCAGCGGTGCGGTCAGGGATAAAAACATCAGATTGAAGTAAGGCGGCCCCACCGAAATCTTGCCGCCCAGCGCATCGATCGCAATCGGGTAAAGTGTGCCCAGCAATACCGCTGCGGTGGCCACTGTG
>CAXBMV010000634.1:0-2422 GCA_963976575.1 uncultured Gammaproteobacteria bacterium
ATGGATGGCACCGGGCGCTGGGCGAAAAAGCGGTTGATGCCGCGTAGTTTTGGTCATCGCAAGGGGGTCGAAACGACCCGCGCTGCCATCGAGTTTTTCGCCCGTGCCGGCGTCGAGCACCTCAGCTTGTTTGCCTTCAGCAGTGAAAACTGGAATCGCCCCGCCGATGAAGTAAACAACCTGATGGACTTATTCATGCAATCTCTAAAAAACAATACCGCGGAGTTGCATGAAAAGAATATTCGCATTCGCTTTATCGGGGATCGCGTGGCATTTTCTGCAGACCTGAATAGACAGATAGCTGAATCCGAGGCACTTACACTGAAAAATGCTGGCATGACTTTAAACATTGCCGCCAATTATGGTGGTCATTGGGACATAGTTAACGCCATAAAGCTATTGTCCCAACGCTTGCTGGATGGCGAAATCGAGCCGCAGCAAATCGATGCCGAACTGGTCGCCAGCCAGCTTTCCCTGGCCGATAGCCCCGATCCGGATTTATTCATCCGCACCGGCGGTGAACAGCGCATAAGTAATTTTCTGTTGTGGCAACTGGCCTATACCGAGTTTTACTTCTGCGATCTACTCTGGCCTGATTTTTCAAGCGCGGAAATGCAGCAGGCTCTGGACGAGTATTCACGGCGCCAACGTCGTTATGGCAAGACCAGCGAACAGCTGGAGACTCCGGCCTGATGTTAAAACAACGCATTATTACCGCGCTTGTTCTCGCGCTGGTTTTTGCTGCAGTTATTTTGCAGGACAATAGTCTGTGGGTAGCCGGTCTGTTCGCGCTGGTGTTGTTTTTCGCGGTTCGTGAGTTGCTGGGGCTGACGCTTAAACCCGCTATGTTGGTGAGTCTGCTGGGATCCATCGGATTTGTATTGTTATTTTGCTGGTCGCTGACGATGCCGGGTGAGCAACTCATATTCTGGCAGTCGCTCGCCGGTGTTGTTATCTGGCTGCTGGTCACTGCCTCGTTACCATTTTATCGATTCAGTGGCCACTGGCCGCTGTTGCTCAAAGTCCTCGTGCTGGGACTGGGGCTGGATATGCTGTGGATTTCCGGACATGCACTGATTTACCTGCACCAGCAATATGGTGGCTGGCTATTGATGTATATGCTCACGCTGGTCTGGGTTGCCGACATAGGTGCCTATTTCACTGGACGCCGCTTCGGTCGCCACAAGCTGGCTCCAGGAATCAGCCCGGGCAAGACCTGGGAAGGCGTCATAGGTGGAATATGTACCAACCTGTTATGGATGCTGCTGATATTCTATTTTGGTGCTAACTGGGCGCTGTCACTGCCTGCCTTCCTGCTCATCGGTGTTAGCACGTCGGTGATTTCGGTGGTCGGTGACCTGTTCGAGAGCATTCTCAAACGCGAGGCAGGGGTGAAAGACAGCGGCAAGCTACTGCCCGGTCATGGCGGTGTACTCGACCGCATCGATAGCGTTATTGCGGCCTCACCGGTATTCCTGGTTGGATTGCTACTGGCCCAGCAGCTATGAGACAGGTAACCATTCTCGGCGCTACCGGGTCGATCGGGCAATCAACGCTGGATATCATCCAGCGCCATGCGGATTTTTATTCGGTATACGCACTGAGTGCAAACACCAGCGTGGTTGCGATGGCTGAATTATGCCGTAGCTTCACACCTCGCTACGCGGTGATGAGCGATGAGGCCAGCGCAGCGCAGCTTGCCGAGCTGTTGCGCGAACTGCCTACCGAGGTGCTCGCCGGTGCCGCCGCTCTGGAGCGCGTGGCCTCGGACGCCGAGGTGGATACGGTGGTTGCGGCGATAGTCGGTTCTGTCGGCCTGATGCCCACCCTGGCTGCGGTCAAGGCGGGCAAGCGCGTGTTACTGGCGAATAAGGAGTCGCTGGTGATGGCCGGTGCACTTTTCATGGAAGAAGTGCATAACAGCGGCGCATTGCTGCTGCCGGTGGATAGTGAGCATAATGCGATATTCCAGTGCCTTCCGGCCGGTTCGGTGGAGCAGGGTGTAGCGGACAAAGGGGTACATAGAATCACCCTGACCGGGTCTGGTGGGCCACTGCGTGATCTGGCGCTGGACCGTTTTGACGAGGTTACCCCGGAACAGGCTTGCGCCCATCCCAACTGGGATATGGGGCCGAAGATATCGGTAGATTCGGCAACCATGATGAACAAGGGCCTGGAAATGATTGAGGCCTGCTGGTTGTTTTCGGTAGGACACAACGACATAGACATTTTATTGCATCGGCAAAGCATTATTCATTCGATGGTTTCCTATGCTGATGGCTCGGTCATCGCGCAAATGGGCAATCCCGATATGCGTACCCCTATCGCCAATGCGCTCGCCTGGCCAGATCGAATTGCAAGCGGTGTAGAAGCATTGGATTTATTACAGGTCAGTCGGTTAGACTTCGCCCTGGCCGATGAA
>CAXBMV010000635.1:0-2417 GCA_963976575.1 uncultured Gammaproteobacteria bacterium
TGTCGGTAGCGAAATGGCGCGTATCGTCAGCGGTGGTGATATAGACCCCGGTACACTCTGGAGCGAACAGGACTTTTACGATGCGGAAAGACGCTCATTCCTCAGCCTGGTGGCAACCGATGCCACGCGAGCACGCATCAACAGCATGCTCGATCAGGGTTCGCCCATCAGAAACTAAACCCGGTAATTAAAGAGGCATTATGACTATCGAATACGACCAACTGGCGGCAAACCCGGCAAACTTCGTCGCCCTGTCGCCGTTGTCATTCCTGCATCGCACGGCTGATATCTACCCGCAGCGGGAATCGCTGATTTACAATCAGCGCCGTTATACCTGGGCACAGACGCGCAACCGCTGCACGCGCATTGCCTCCAGTCTGGCGGCGCGCGGCATCGGCAAGAATGACACGGTATCGGTGTTTGCCTTTAACACCCCGGAAATGTTCGAAAGCCATTTTTCTATCCCCATGGCGGGTGCCGTTTTGAACACCATCAATACCCGGCTGGACGCTGCCACGGTGGCCTATATCATCGATCACGGCGAATCCCGGGTCTTCATCTGCGACCGCCAGCTCTGGCCCGTGCTGGAGCAGGCATTACAGACTTGCCAGCTACGCCCGGAAATCATCATCATCGACGATATCGATGCCACGGAAAAACCATCACTACCGGTTGACCACGAGTTCAGCTTTTACGAAGATCTGGTCGATCGAGGCGACGACAGCTTCGTCACGCGTTATCCCGAAGATGAGTGGCAGCCCAAGGGCGTGGTTTACCATCATCGTGGATCCTACCTCATGACCATGGGCACGGTGATTTCCTGGGCGCTACCGCCGCACCCGCGTTATCTCTATACCGTACCAATGTTCCATTGCAACGGCTGGGGGCATGCCTGGACCATGACCGCCCTCGCGGCCAGCGTGGTTTGCCTGCGCGCCTTCGCGCCGAAACTGTTTTTCGACCTGGTCGACGAACACCGCGTCAGCCATTTCGGCGGAGCCCCGGTCATCCTCAACATGCTCGCCAATGCACCCAAGCAGGATCAAAAAATATTCCAGCACAAGGTTTATGCAATGACCGCGGGCGCACCGCCACCAGCCAAGGTGCTGGAAAGCATGGCGCAGTTTAATTTTGAAGTGATGCATGTCTACGGACTCACCGAGACTTACGGTCATATCCTGCATTCTGCACCCCAGGACGACTGGTACGATCAGTCCATAGAACGCCAGGCCGAACTAAAGGCGCGACAGGGTGTGCGTTTCGCGATGACCGATGCGGTCGACGTGGTAGACCCCGACAGCGGTGTATCGGTACCCTGGGACGCCGAAACCATGGGAGAAATCGTCATCCGCGGCAATACCGTGATGAAGGGTTATCTGAAAGACAGCGAGGCAACCCTGAAGGCTTTCAAGGACGGTTGGTTTATGAGTGGCGATATCGCCGTGGTTTTCCCGGATGGCTATATCCAGGTGAAGGACCGCGCCAAGGACGTGATTATCTCCGGCGGCGAGAATATTTCCTCGGTGGAAGTCGAAGGCGTACTCTACCGCCACCCTGCCGTAGGCGAAGCCGCCGTGGTGGCACTGGCGGACGATAAATGGGGCGAAGTGCCCTGCGCCTTCGTCGAATTAAAAATCGGCTGCGCAGTCAGCGAAACCGAATTAATCGACTTTTGTGCGGCCAACATGGCGCGCTTCAAACGACCGAAGCGGGTCGTCTTTGGCGAGCTACCGAAGACTGCCACCGGGAAAATTCAGAAAAATGTGTTGCGCGAAACCGCGAAAAAATTGTAAAACTACAGCACATTCTTTCACGCGAATTACCTATGGACCAAAACATCAGCCCGCTCGCGCTGCGACATGCAATTCGCAGCGGCGCATTCAACAGTAATACTTCCGGCTATTCGCGCGGTTTCGTGCAGGGCAATCTGTGCGTGCTGCCAGGCCAACCCCAAGCCCTGCCCGCTGATCGGCATGGCAGCAAAACCGGGAGACACCAACATCGCCAAACTCGGTGCCGATCTCGACATCAGTACCGACGTGCCCAGTTACCGCATCTTCGAGAATGGCGAACTGGTCAGGGAAGTTGCCGATGTCCGCGACTACTGGCGCGCCGACCTTGTCAGCTTCGTACTCGGATGCTCCTTTTCTTTTGAAGAGGCACTGATCGATGATGGCCTGGAAATCCGCAACGTCAGCGAGGGGGTTAACGTGCCCATGTACCGTACCAATATCGATTGCGCCAGCGCCGGGCGTTTCTCAAGCAAAATGGTAGTCAGCATGCGGCCTATGTTGCCGGCCAATGCAATCCGCGCAATTCAGATTTGCACCCGTTTTCCGGCCGTACACGGTGCCCCGATCCATTTCGGTGATCCGTCGCAAATCGGCATTCGCGACATCAACAAACCTGAATTCGGC
>CAXBMV010000636.1:0-2415 GCA_963976575.1 uncultured Gammaproteobacteria bacterium
TCTGCGGCATTTTGATTTCGATGGATTCCAGTTCCACGGCAAGAGCCTCGGCCGCATCGCGCATCAGACTGCAATGTACAGGTACGCTTACCGGTAGTGGCAGGGCCCGTTTGGCCCCGGCTTCTTTTGCATGCTGCATTGCCTCTTCTACAGCGGCAGCGTGACCGGCAATGGCAACCTGGCCCGGGGCATTGAAGTTAACCGCTGCGACCACACCCTCTGCGACTCGACTGCAGGCCGCTATCACCGCTTCGTCGTCCAGACCGATAATCACTGCTACTGCTCCCTCACCCTGTGGTACTGCGATTTGCATTAACTGTCCGCGGCGAGCTACCAGTTTGACTGCTGTAGCCAGTTGCAGACTGTCGGCACATACCAATGCGGTATATTCGCCGAGGCTATGGCCTGCCAGCATAGTCGGCGTCGGCATCGCTGCCTGTTGCACGGCAACACGCCAACTGGCAACCCCGGCGCAAAGCATCGCGGGCTGGGTAATATCGGTTTGATTGAGGCGTGCCTCGGGTCCTTCGCTGACCAGTTTCCATAGATCGTAGCCGAGTGCCTCGGAAGCCTCGGCAAAAGTCTCGTCGACACTACCCTGGAAATCTCCCCAGGCGGTCATCATGCCGACCGATTGCGACCCCTGTCCGGGGAATACACAGGCGTGGTTTGTCATAAAATTTTCCGTGGGTTATTTTTACCGGAATAGTAGCACAGCCCCTTGCGCGGCCATACTTAGTCATTGCTATAGCCGGCAAAAAATGGATAATGGCGCGTCTTTAATCAAAGAGTTGGATTATGCCAAAAGGCGATCATATCGAAATGCGGGGAACGGTGAAGGATACTTTGCCAAATACCATGTTTCGCGTCGAGCTGGAAAATGGACATGTTGTTACTGCTCATATTTCCGGAAAAATGCGTAAGCACTACATCCGCATTTTAACCGGAGATACGGTAACCGTAGAGTTGACACCCTACGATCTAAGCAAAGGAAGAATTACGTTCAGGGAGAGGTAGGTCTAACCTGCCGGGGCTTTCTCCTTCTTTTTGGTGCTACTCAGCACCTGGCAATCCAGTTTCCCGTCAAGCACGTCAATCTTAACCCGACCACCGCCGGTCAGTTTTCCGAATAGTAACTCATCGGCGAGAATCTGCTTTATCTCATCCTGGATAACCCTTGCCATGGGCCTCGCTCCCATCTTCGGGTCATAACCGCGTTCGGCCAGCCAACTGCGCGCCACATCGCTGATCGTCATGCTGACTTTCTTCGCTTCGAGTTGCGATTCCAGTTCGATCAGGAACTTGTCCACCACGTTGAGAATGACCTTGTTATCCAGCGCCTTGAACTGGATAACCGCATCAAGCCTGTTTCTGAATTCCGGTGTGAATGTTTTCTTGATGGCTTCGCCAGCGTCCAGGGTATTGTCCTGGAGCGTAAATCCCATCGAAGAGCGACTCATCATCTCGGCACCGGCGTTGGTGGTCATGATCAGTATGGTGTTGCGAAAATCAGCCTTTCTGCCATTGCTATCGGTAAGCGTACCGCTATCCATGACCTGCAGCAGCAGGTTGAACACGTCCGGGTGCGCTTTTTCAATTTCGTCGAGCAAAACTACCGAGTAAGGATGCTTGTTCAGTTCCTCGGTCAGCAGTCCACCCTGATCATAACCGACATAGCCAGGGGGTGCGCCGATCAGGCGCGAAACGGTGTGCCTTTCCATGTATTCGGACATGTCGAAACGAATCAGCTCTATACCCATAATTTTGGCGATTTGCCGACAAACCTCGGTCTTGCCTACCCCGGTCGGCCCGGAGAACAGGAAAGAACCCACCGGCTTCATATCGCGCCCCAGACCGGAGCGTGACATTTTTATAGATGCGTCCAGAGCCTTGATGGCTTCGTCCTGACCGAATACCACGCGCGATAGATTCTTGCCGAGATTTTTCAGCATTTCCAGGTCGGAAGTATTCACCGTATTCGCCGGGATACGCGCAATACGGGCAACGATATTTTCGATGTCGTGAATGCCGATCGTCTTTTTGCGTTGTTTTGCCGGTTGCAGGCGGCGCTGTGCTCCGGCTTCATCGATCACGTCGATCGCCTTGTCGGGCAAATGGCGGTCGTTGATATAGCGCGAAGCAAGCTCGGTCGCCTTGCGTAAAGCCTGCAGGGTGTACTTGACGTTGTGATGCTCTTCGAAGCGCGATTTCAAACCCTTCAGTATCAGATAGGTTTCCTCGCTGGTGGGTTCGGGAACGTCAATTTTCTGGAATCGACGCGCCAGGGCGCGATCTTTTTCGAAGATGCCGCGAAACTCCGAGTAGGTAGTCGAACCGATGCACTTGATGTCGCCATTGGCGAGCACCGGCTTGATCAGGTTGGAAGCGTCCATGACACCTCCGGAAGCAGATCCG
>CAXBMV010000637.1:0-2414 GCA_963976575.1 uncultured Gammaproteobacteria bacterium
GTGACCGTCCAGGGCGCCGAGAGCATCAGGTCGCGATTCTCTGCGATCAGCGTGCCCCATTCGGGTGCCGGTGGTTGCGCGCCCATGCCGAGAAAGCCGAGCGCCGCCGTATCCAGTATCGCCGTGGAAAAACTCAAGGTAGCCTGCACGATCAGCGGCGCCATACAGTTCGGTAATATGGTGATGAACATGATGCGAAACTTGCCCGCCCCGGCGACGCGGCTGGCGACGACGTATTCCTTGGAGTCTTCGATGATGTAGGAGGATCGCGTCAGGCGTACGAAGTGGGGCAGATAGGTAATCGAAATAGCAATCATCGCATTGAGCAGGCCGGGTCCGAGTATGGCCACCAGCACCAGCGCCATCAACAGTCCCGGCACCGATAATATGGTGTCCATGATGCGCATGATGACGATGTCCACCCAGCCACGAAAATAACCGGCGACCACGCCAAACACTATGCCTATGCTGAGACAGAGTATGACCACCATGCCGCCGGCAATCAGCGACAGACGCGTGCCATAAATAATGCGCGATAACATGTCGCGGCCGGCATAGTCGGTGCCGAAGAGGTAGTTGCACTCGCCGCCACCCCAGCTGGGTGGTTGTTCGAGACAATCACGGTTTTGCACGGTGGGGTCATGCGGGGCGATAAAATCGGCTCCTAACGCCATCAGCAGTATGCTGACGAGGAAGACGAGGCCTATCACCGCGGTCTTGCTTTCTGAAAAATAGAACCAGAACTCGGCCAGGTTGCGGCGCCACAGGCTGGATTTTCCCACCGGGCTGACTATGGTTGTGTCGCTCATGAGTTGGTATGCATGATGCGTGGATTGATCAGACCGTATAATACGTCGACCAGCAGATTCACCGACATGATGATCATCGCGATCAATACGAGGCCGCCCTGTACCGCGTAATAATCCCGGCTGAACACCGAGAATATTATCCACTTGCCTATGCCGGGCCAGCTGAAAATGGTTTCGGTGAGTATCGCCCCCGCCATCAGAGTACCGACCTGCAGGCCGATCACGGTGATTACCGTAATCATTGCATTGCGCAGCGCGTGCAGGCCATAGACGCGCAATGGCGACAGCCCCTTGGCCCTGGCGGTGCGTACGTAATCTTCGCTGAGCACTTCGAGCATCGCCGAACGCGTTTGCCGCGCGATTATCGCCAGCGGAATCGTACCGAGTACTATGGTCGGCAATATCATGTGGTGCATGGCCGAAGCGAAGGCGCCTTCCTCGCCACTAAGCAAGGAATCGATCAACAGGAAGCCGGTGACCGTCGGCACATCGAATAAAAAGGAAATGCGGCCGGATATCGGGGTCAGTCCCCAGGTGCCGCTGAAGAGGATGATCAGCAGCAACCCCCACCAGAATATCGGCATCGAATAGCCCACCAGCGAGAGGCCCATGATGCCCTGGTCGAATATGGTGCCGCGTTTTACCGCGGCGAATATACCCATGGGAACGCCGATGATAATGGCGAGGAACATTGCGCTTACGCCGAGCTCGACTGTGGCCGGGAAGAGTTCCATGAACTCATCGAGTATCGGCCGGTTGGTCAGCACCGAGGTGCCGAAGTCGCCGTGCAACAGATTCCATACGTAATCCAAATATTGCTGCCAGGCGGGTTTGTCCAGCCCCAGCTTCTCCATCATTTCGGCGTGTCTTTCCGGGGACATGTCGCGTTCACCGGCGAGCGCGGCCACCGGGTCACCCGGCAGCATGCGGATAAAGCCGAAGGAAACCAGTGTTACCCCGAAAAATATGGGAACCAGCAGGGCAATGCGATTAAGAACGAATCTGAACATGGGATTGTGCCTGATCAAAAAAAGGCGTGAGGTTTGACCCTCACGCCTGTAGAACTACTTACAGGCTACTGCCTGCTTACTGTTTCAGGTCCACATATTTGAAGATATGGCTGCCTAGCGGATGAATCTTGAAGTTCATCAATTCTTTGCAGCAGCCCGTCAAACTCTTCGTTACTCCAGCGCGCAACGTTGGACTTGGCCGCGGCACAACCCAGCAGTACGAACATGAAGTTGTCAGGGTCGCCATTGTCTCCGGTCCAGCCCAGCAGTGCGGTTTCGTGCTCGCCGGCGCGGATGCGTTCGCGATATTCACCCCATTCGAAGGACTTGATTTCGGCGGTGACGCCAACTTTAGCCCAGTCGGCCTGGATCAGCTCGGCCATACGCCTCGCGTTCGGATTGTAGGGACGTTGCACCGGCATTGCCCAGATATCGGTCTTCAGATTCTTCACACCGGCAGCCTGCAGCAGTTTGCGCGCGGTGTCAGGATCGTAAGGATAATCCGCGATCTTATCGTTATAAGACCACATGGTCGGCGGGATCGGGTTCTTGGCTGGTGAGCCGGAACCCTTGAAGACCACGTCGAGTATGGCTT
>CAXBMV010000638.1:0-2413 GCA_963976575.1 uncultured Gammaproteobacteria bacterium
CTCTCGGCCAAATTCCAGACCAGGCGCTACATTAACCCCTCTGCGCCCCAGCGCCTCCGCGTGAACCAGTCCTGGCACACGTTCCGATTAGCGAACCCAAACAGGCCTGGAAGAGGGAAGCCCGGGCAACAATGAATATTAAGGACTAACCCAACCACCGCTGAAATCGAGTATCGCACCGGTCGCGTAAGACGATTTTTCGGAGAGCAAAAACATTGCACCATTGGCAATTTCGGTGACTTCGGCAGGGCGCCCCAGCGGCACCTGCTGCATCACCCAGTCCAGCCATTCGGGGTGCTGGCGGGCATAGTCGACGCTGATTTCAGTCATGGTAACCCCGGGGCGCAGACAATTCACGCGTATGCCCTGGTCGGCGGTTTCCCTGGCAAGGCCGATGGTGAAGGTATCGATCGCGGCCTTGGAGGCAGCATAGTCGACGTAGCTAAACGGGCCGCCGTGCTTCGACGCCGCCGATGAAATATTCACAATGGTGCCGCCATTTCCGCCGTGGCGTTTTGCCATGCGTTTGATCGCGTGCTTGGCGCAGATGAAGCTGCCGAGTACATTCACTTCGAACATACGTTGCACGATTGCAGTGTCGTATTCGTCGACGCGGCTGCCGGCGCCGTTGGTCGCGGCATTGTTGACCAGCCCGGTCAGTGGGCCCAGCTCCAGGTCGATGCGCTCGAACATGGCTATTACCTGTTTTTCGTCAGAGACATCGGCCTGTAAGGCGATGGCGATGCCCTTTGCCTTGCGAATCTCGGCAACCAGTCTGTCGGCCTCGTCTTCCGAGCTGGCATAGTTGATGCACACCTTCCAGCCATCGGCCGCCGCCTGGCGACAAATTTGTGCACCTATGCCACGGCTGCTGCCAGTCACCAGTAAAACTTTCATATTGCACGCCCCGGTTGCCTAACCATACGCGCCTCTGAGCAGCGGGTTGGCGTCGCGTTCGCGTTCGAGCCGGTCTGCGATAATACGCAGGCTGGAATGAAAATCACCGCGCTCGATTTGCACCCATTGCAGCCAGCGTTTACCGTTCAGGCTCAGGTTGCTGCGCCCGTGCAGTACGCGGTGGTTGTCGAATACGGCGATATCACCCGGTTGCAGATTTAACTCGAGGCGATAGGCCGGATCTTCCGACAATTGCAGCAACCGTTGCAGGGCGCGGTAATACACTGCCACCTCGCTGGGGTCGATCTGCAGCGGCGCGGTGACGCGATCGTTCAGACGTATGCCCACGATATTGCCAAATTCATCGGTTGAAATGAGGGGAAATTCGGCGATTACATCGACATCTCCGCCGAAATGACGGCGAAAACTCTGCCGGTTGCGGCACAGCGCTGCAAATCCCTCGGCATCCTGCTGGCGTAGAACCTCGGCTATTTCGAAGCCATCGACAAAGGTCGAGCAACCGCTGCCCTCGATATCGGTGGTAACGCAGTGAAACAACAGTATCCCCGGCGGTGACGCGCGATATGGTTCGTCGGTATGCGGTTTCAGCGCATGCACGTCGTTGGCAATGCTGCGCTTGTTACGGTCAATGATTAAATCCTGTATGCGTCCAAAATTGGATTCCTGCGGGAAACCAAAGCGTAGCGCGAAGGCCTCCAGGATACCGGCCTCGGCCGGTGCGTTGCGGATCAGACAGATACCGCGGTCGCGAACCTGCTCGAGCATCTCCAGCAACTGCGCATCGCCATCCAGATTAGCGTAGTCCAGAAACAGGGGATCCTGGCGAAACGCCTGATCCCAAAGCCGGGGCTGGAAAACCCGCGCCGCTCGCGTCTTATTGTCATAGGCGTATTCGCGCAACCACTGGCTGGAAAAGCGGGATTGATGACCATCTGACCAATTCAACAGCAGCTGGCCTGCGTCGAATTCCAGCGATTTCGCGCTGCAATCGAGGTCGAGTTCGCTCAGGCGCAGCTGGCGTCTGCCGATCGCCGGGTCGCCGCAATCCTCGCAGCGGCAATTATCGCGCAGCCAGATAGGATGATAGGCATGCTGTGACTGGTCGCTCCAGTCGACCTCGACAATGCTTTCGGCCAGATTTGCCGCAACTATGTCAATTTGTTCAGCCATGTTCCCGGGTTATCTCGAATGTTTCCTGCACCAGTTCGCCAGTGTGGGTCGCGTCGATATAATTCTGTTCATAAAAGTGGATGCGATTGTCCCTGTCGGCCAGCACGATGCTGCAAGCACGCGTTCCGTATTCGGCGGAGCGGATGAAGCGACTGGAGAGCATGCGCTCTATGTCCAGCTCTACTCCGGTACTCGGCAAGCGCTCGTCTGCGGCGATCTGGTTATCGCCAAGAATACGCATTAATTGAGGCGCTGCAATGTCTTCCTGCATTGCCTGACTGAGCGCTTCGCGACCGCTGCTGAGCTTGGGCCAGTCTTCGTCAAA
>CAXBMV010000639.1:0-2412 GCA_963976575.1 uncultured Gammaproteobacteria bacterium
TTGATGACGCGGCCATAGTGTTGCGCCCGCATCTCCGGCACAAATTCGCGCGCAAAGAAAAAGGGCGTGGCCAGGTTCAGGTTCAGGGTTAAATCCCAGGATTCAAGGGAAACCTCCTCGACATTCTGGCGCAGATTGACTCCGGCGGCATTGACTATACCGTCGATAACCTCGCCTGCGACGCTGGCTTTACAACTCGCCGCGACCGCGGCCAGGTTTTCACGCTCGGAAAGATCGGCGACAACATAAGCAGCCGCCTGCCCCTTATCCTGCATCTCCTCCACGGCAGAGACGAGATCGGCCTCGCGACGCGCCACCAATACCAGGCGGGCACCGGCATCGGCAAGGTGGCCAGCCACGGCACGGCCGATACCGGAGCTGGCACCTGTCACCACGAAGCGACGTCCATTTAATGCAAATTGATCGAGACTGGCCATGGCGTCAGTTTATGCCGAGATCGAATTCCTCGTCAGGGAAATACTTGTACAGGCGGTCATCACCCGAGCGCGCATGCCCTTCCATGCCTTCCATGCGCGAGATGCGCGCGGTAACCGCGCCAACATCACGGTTGGAAGCCTGATCCATGCGCTGCCAGGTAAGTACCTTGATGAACTTGCTGACGCTTAGTCCACCGGTATATCGCGCCGCGCCCTTGGTCGGCAGAATATGGTTGGTGCCGGAGCATTTATCGCCGTAGGAAACCGTGGTTTCTTCGCCGAGGAATAGGGAACCGTAGTTACTCAGGTACTTCAGCCACCACTCTAAATCCGAGCAATGCACTTCGAGGTGTTCCGGCGCGTATTCATCGCTGACAGCTACTGCCTCTTCACGACTATCAACCACTACCACTTCACCATAATCGCGCCATGCCGCATTGGCAGCAGAACGATTGGGTTCGCTGAGACGCTCGATGTATTTCGGCATCAGCGCGATTGCCTGCTCGGCCACCTTGCGCGAAGTCGACACCAGCCAGGCAGGGGAATCCGGCCCGTGTTCGGCCTGACTGGCGAGATCGCAGGCGATCAATTCAGGGTCGGCATCCTCGTCGCAAATAATCAGCACTTCGGTAGGGCCGGCGAACAAGTCGATGCCAACGCGACCATAAAGAATGCGCTTGGCTTCGGCGACAAACCGATTTCCCGGACCGACCAGGATATCGGCGGCGTGTCCGGTAAACAGGCCGAAGGCCATGGCTGCAATACCCTGTACGCCGCCCATGGAAAGTATGGTATCGGCACCGGCGAGATCCGCTGCATAAACAATAGCCGGATGCACACCGCGATCCTTATGCGTCGGCGAACAGGCGATAACCTGCTTCACTCCGGCGACCTTGGCGGTGGTTACGCTCATAATCGCCGAGGCGATATGGGCATAGCGTCCACCCGGGATATAACAACCGGCCGTGTTCACCGGTATCAGGCGTTGACCTGCAAACAGCCCTGGCGACAGTTCGGTTTCGAATTCGGTCATGCTGGCCAGTTGCGCCTCGGCAAATGCCTTCACGCGCTGGTGCGAAAACTGGATATCGGATCGAGTCTGTTGCGACACCTGCGCAATCGCGGCGTCGATTTCATCGCGACTCATGATGATGTCATTTTCCCAACCATCGAGCTTGCGCGCGTATTCGCGCGCGCTGGCCTCACCACCCTGCTCGATTGCATCGAGCATGTCGCGTACGATTTTTGCTGTGTCGTCTTCACCGCTGGCCGGGGTCTTGGCCGCCTTCTTGATAATATCGATGCTCATGTCTTGTTAGTCCTTCAAATTAAGGTGTTGGATAAAGGTATTCAGGCAGCCACAATGCAATTTGCGGGAAGGCGATGATCAGGATCAGGCCGATCAGCTGGATCACCATGAATTGCATCATGCCGCCATAAATGTCTTTCAGGTCCCATTCCGGCACTACCCCCTTGAGGAAGTAGGCCGATAGCGCCACCGGTGGCGATAGCCAGGCGGTTTGCAGATTTACCGCCACAAGTATGCCGAACCAGGTCAGGTTGAAGCCGAGCTTGTCTACCACAGGCAGCAGGATCGGTACGATGATCAACACGATCGGCACCCATTCCAGAGGCCAGCCCAGAATCAGCGCCGAAATTTCCAGCGTCTTGATCAGCGCATCCTTGAAACCCTTCCAGTGCATTTTTCCATAGGCCGTTGTCAGCAGGAAGGCACCGAAGGCACCCATACCGGCGGCCTCTGTCGGTGTCGCCCAGCCCAGTAGAATACTGCCCAGTGCAAAACCGACCAACGCTGCCGGTGGCACCAGGCCAAGAAAGAATTCCTTGAAGACCACGGTCATGTTTTCCGGCTGCAGTTCTTCCGGCAAGGGTGGACCCAGAGTCGGATCGAGCTTGCAGCGTATCAGCGCATAACCGATGTACATCGAAGCGAGCATGAATCCGGGGATAATCG
>CAXBMV010000640.1:0-2410 GCA_963976575.1 uncultured Gammaproteobacteria bacterium
CGATAGTGCCCACGTTTACGTGTGGCTTGTTTCTTTCAAATTTTGCTTTTGACACGATTCTTATCCTCTATCAAAAATAACCATTACCGATAAATCCTGTGGCTCCGACTCGCGCCGGTCAGCCTTCGCCGCCCTTGATAATTGCATCAGCAACACTGCGCGGCGCTTCATCATACTTCTCAAACTCCATCGAGTAGGTCGCGCGACCCTGGGTCGCCGATCTAAGATCGGTGGAATAACCGAACATTTCTGCCAATGGCACCGAGGCTCTTAAAATCTTGCCCATCACCGAATCGTCCATGCCGTGAAGCACTCCACGACGGCGATTCAGGTCGCCCATGACATCCCCCATGTAATCTTCCGGGGTGACCACTTCTACCTTCATCAGTGGCTCCAGCAAAACCGCCTTGGCAGCCAACGCACCTTCGCGCAGCGCCATCGACCCGGCCAGCTTGAAAGCCATTTCGTTCGAGTCGACATCGTGGTAGGAACCGTCAAACAAGGTGACCTTCATATCCACCAGCGGGAATCCGGCGAGCACGCCATTTTCCATCTGCTCCTGCACTCCCTTGTCGATCGCGGAAATAAATTCCCGGGGTACCACTCCACCGACAATGGCGTTTTCAAATTCGTAACCCGCACCACTAGCCAGCGGTTCGAGCTTCAACCAGACGTGGCCATACATACCCCGGCCGCCGGTTTGTCTAATAAACTTACCTTCCTGTTCGATGCTGTTTCGTATCGTCTCGCGGAAAGCAACCTGAGGCTTGCCTATATTGGCCGCCACATTGAATTCACGCTTCATGCGATCGACAATGATATCGAGGTGTAATTCACCCATGCCCGAAATTATCGTCTGCCCTGATTCTTCATCAGTACGCACGCGAAAAGAAGGGTCTTCTCTGGCCAGCTTGCCCAGTGCCACTCCCATCTTTTCCTGGTCCGAAATAGTCTTCGGTTCTACCGCTACCGAAATTACCGGATCTGGAAAATCCATGCGCTCCAGCATTATCCTGTTGGTCATGTCGCAAAGCGTGTCGCCGGTACCGACGTCCTTGAGACCTACCGCGGCGGCAATATCGCCAGCCCGTACTTCTTTCAATTCTTCTCGCGTGTTGGCATGCATCTGCAACAGACGGCCAATACGCTCCTTCTTTTCGCGCACCGAGTTGTAAACCGCATCACCCGCCTTAAGCACACCCGAGTAAACCCGGAAGAAGGTCAGGTTGCCGACGAACGGGTCGGTGGCAATCTTGAACGCCAGCGCCGCAAATGGTTCGTCATCGTCCGCATGGCGCTCACCTTCGTGCTCACCGGCGCTGTTGACACCCATGATGGCGGGCACATCCAGCGGGGATGGCATATAGCGAACTATCGCGTCCAACATCGCCTGCACGCCCTTGTTCTTGAAGGCCGAACCGCATAATGTCGGTACTATTTCACCACGCAAGGTCCTGACTCGCAGTCCCTGATAAATCTGTTCTTCGCTAAGCTCGCCACCTTCGAGGTAGATTTCCATCAACTCGTCGTTAGCCTCGGCAGCAGCCTCGATCATTGTGTCGCGCCACTTGCGGCAATCTGCCTGCATTGCCGTCGGCACATCCTCTTCTACAAAGGTAGTGCCCATGTTGTCTTCGTCCCAGTAAATCGCCTTCATGCGAACCAGGTCGACGACACCCTTGAACTTGTCCTCGGCGCCGATATTCAATTGCAACACTACCGGGTTACTACCCAGACGGTTACGAATCTGTTCGACCACGCGCAAGAAATCAGCGCCAGATCGATCCATCTTGTTAACAAAGGCCATGCGCGGCACATGGTACTTGTTAGCCTGGCGCCACACGGTTTCCGATTGCGGCTCAACACCACCAACCGCACAAAACACTGCGCAGGCACCATCGAGTACACGCAATGAGCGCTCCACTTCGATGGTAAAATCTACGTGACCCGGCGTATCGATGATATTGATACGGTGCTGGTCAA
Source organism: uncultured Gammaproteobacteria bacterium (assembly GCA_963976575.1). GTDB lineage: Bacteria > Pseudomonadota > Gammaproteobacteria. Next base: position 1,984 of record CAXBMV010000640.1, read on the forward strand.
ACTGCCCATCCATGCCCTTCCAGAAGCAGGTTGTCGCAGCCGAGGTGATGGTAATACCCCGCTCCTGCTCCTGCTCCATCCAGTCCATTACTGCAGCACCGTCGTGCACCTCGCCTATCTTATGCGAGACACCGGTGTAAAACAGAATCCGTTCCGTCGTAGTTGTCTTGCCCGCATCGATATGGGCCATGATGCCAATATTTCGATACAGCGTTATCGGGGTCTTGCGAGCCACCCTGCTTGCCTGTTTTTCCTGGCCTGTTACCAGCGGAAATGAGCGAAAGCCTTATTCGCTTCGGCCATGCGATGCGTATCTTCACGCTTCTTCACAGCAGTGCCCTTGTTTTCAGAGGCGTCGAGTAATTCACCGGCCAGCTTTTGCGCCATGGTTTTTTCACCGCGCTTTTGTGCTGCGTCGATAAGCCAG
>CAXBMV010000641.1:0-2403 GCA_963976575.1 uncultured Gammaproteobacteria bacterium
GTACCACATGCGCGCATGGCCGGCATCGATTCCACGACTGCCTGTTTTATCCGTCTACAACAGGCGGTTAATTTCGAAGCACCGGACGGTCAGCCGGTAGACCTGATATTTGCCATCATCATTCCCGAAGAAGCGACCGACGAACACTTGCAGATCCTGTCGGCTCTCGCTCGCATTTTCTCGCAGGAAGAAATTTGCCTGGCGATACGCGCAGCCGGCAGTACAGAAGAAATCATACAAATCGTCGAATCGGCTGAGCAATGAGCACACCGCTCACAGTTCGTGAATTTCTCAACCAGTTCCAGTCCAAGTTAAAACTGTCCTTCGCTTCCAGCGAAATTGGCCTGGAACGCGAAATCAGGCTTTCGCGCCAGGCTGCCAATACCTACGAGGCTGCCGATTATTTCAACGCAATACGAACTTCCAGCGTGGTCGTGGTCGGCTTTCAGGAAGCGCGCTATATTCACAGCCTCAGTTTTGACGAACAAACCCGCCTGTTCAAAATTCTGTTCCACGGCCCGGTATGCACCATAGTCTGCAGCCCGGGAAATATGATTCCGGCGGCAATGGTTGCGCTCTGCGAGCTACAGAATATCCCCGTCTTCCTGTCAGGACTCAACGATTCCGAGCTACTGGACCTTACCCGCTACCTGTTGTCGCGAGCACTGGCAGAACACAGCGATGAGCATGGCGTCTACATCGAGGTGTACAGTGTAGGTGTGTTTATTACCGGTAAAAGCGCGGTCGGAAAAAGCGAACTGGGACTGGCCCTGATTTCCCGCGGGCACCGGTTGATATCGGATGACATTACGCGCTTCTCGCGAATATCCCCCGATGTGATAGAAGGTCGCAGCCCGCACCTGCTCACCGACTTCATGGAAGTTCGCGGTCTCGGCGTGGTTAATATTCGAGCCATGTTCGGTGCCAATTCGCTGAAGCGCAATAAGCCTCTGCGTTTGATCGTCAACATGGTGCAGTTAACCACGGATAACAATACCGAGTTTGACCGTATCGGTAATAACGTCAGCACGCGCAATATACTCGGGCTGGAAATTCCACAGGTCACCCTGCCGGTGGCTCCCGAACGAAATCTCGCGGTACTTGTCGAAGCCGCTGCGCGTAACCATTTATTACAGATGAATGGCTATAACGCAGGCGAAGACTTTATCAATCGCCAGGAACAGGCAATCAAACAGAGCGAGAAAGGCTAAGCCAATCTTTACCGTGGGCAAAATAGATTGAAACTGATAATCGTCAGCGGGCTCTCCGGCTCAGGCAAAACCGTTGCCCTGCATACGCTCGAAGATGCCGGCTACTACTGCATTGATAACCTGCCACTGGGCATGCTGCCCGAGCTGGTGGATAACATGGTCAGCACCAGGCCCGAGTTTTACGACCTGGTTGCGATTGCCATAGACGCGCGCAGTGGTATCGACAATACCGATAAATTTAGCGAAATGATTGCCGATATCCAGGCGCATCCGATCCAGGTAAAAATTCTCTACCTGACATCCGAGGTAGCCCGGCTGGTAAAACGCTTTAGCGAAACCCGTCGGCGTCATCCCCTGTCGCGCACAGGATTGCCGCTAATCGAGGCGATCCACCGCGAAAAGTCGATACTGGAAAACATTCACAGCAATGCCGACCTGACCATCGATAGCAGCAATCTCAATGTGCACGAGTTACGCCAGACCATCCTCAGCCGCTTCCTGCCCGAAACAAACTCGGAAATGGCCATACTGGTCCAGTCCTTCGGCTTTAAACACGGGGTACCCGCCGATACCGATTTCGTTTTCGATGTACGCTGCCTGCCCAATCCGCATTGGGAGGAGCATCTCAGACCCTTCGACGGACGCGATGCCGAGGTGAAGCAGTACCTGCAGACATTTAGCGAAGTCGATGAAATGTTTAATTCGATCAAGCAGTTCCTGACCGACTGGATACCCTGTTTCGAAAAGGAAAACCGCAGCTATATGACCGTATCTATCGGCTGTACCGGAGGTCAACACCGTTCGGTTTACCTGGTGGAAAAGCTGGTCGAAGCGCTGCGCCAGCAGCGCAGCAACATTAGCCTGCGCCATCGGGAAATCGAATGAGCGTCGCTGTGCTGCTGGTCACCCACAACGACATAGGCGCACAACTGAAGCAAGCTGCCGGGGCTATATTCAAGCAGGACATGCCGGCTCTGGAAACGATCTCTATCCCGGCAGATCTGGCCGTCGAGGACCTTGGCAAATACGCCGATCTGGTACGCGAATCAATCCAGCAACAAAATCGGGGCGACGGTGTGCTGGTTTTGACCGACCTGCACGGCGCCACACCCAGTAATCTGGCACGCCATTTCTGCAACGGCAGCGATGCCTGCGTGGTCAGCGGCGTCAACTTGCCTATGCTGCTGCGTGT
>CAXBMV010000642.1:0-2401 GCA_963976575.1 uncultured Gammaproteobacteria bacterium
AGCGCTCAACGTGACCAAGCTGCGCAGCGACAATATCGACCCGCGTGACTATATGAAGCGACTCGACCTGTGGGAGAAGAGAGTCAGTCAGGCTGGCGGCGACTGGGCAGTGATCAACGACCTGGAGCGCATGGACACGCTGATCGCACAACGTTAACAAATAGCGCGGGTGGCAATCCAGCCACCCGCCTTACCCTTCGAAGAGCCCCGCGTATTGCTCGCGTAAACTATTTTTCTGTACCTTGCCCATCGCGTTACGCGGCAATTGATCGACGATGAACACACGCCTCGGTTGTTTAAAACGCGCAATTTTTTCCCTGATCGAAGCTAGCAGTGCTATTTCGTTAACCGCGGCCGGGTCGGCCACCACTACCGCTACCACGGCTTCACCGAAATCGGCATGGGGCACACCGATGACAGCGGATTCGACAACACCGTCTTCGTCATCCAGTAGTAGCTCGATTTCTTTCGGATAGATATTATAGCCACCCGAAATTATCAGGTCCTTGGAACGCCCGACGATATGCAGGTAACCGTCGTCATCAAATCTGCCCAGGTCACCGGTGATGAAAAAACCATCGGCGCGTAATTCCTCGGCGGTCTTCTCCGGCATCTGCCAATAACCGGCGAAGACATTATTTCCGCGCACCTCGACCATGCCGGTTTCTCCCGCGTCCAGCTCGCTGCCATCTTCCGGATTGGTGATGCGCACCTCGGTACCCGGTAACGCCATACCCACTGTACCGGCGCGGCGTTCTCCCTGGTAAGGGTTGGAGGTATTCATATTGGTTTCGGTCATGCCATAACGTTCCAGTATGCGATGACCGCAACGCGCCTCGAACTGCACATGCGTCTCGGCTAACAATGGTGCGCTTCCGGATATAAACAGGCGCATATTGGCAACCAGTTCGCGCTTGAATCCCGGCTCGGCCAACAGACGCGTGTAAAAAGTGGGAACGCCCATCATCGTGGTGGCCCGCGGCAAGGCTTCAATAACCTGCTCTGCCTTGAAGGCGCGCTGAAAAATCATCGAAGCGCCGACCTTGATAATAATGTTGGTGGCGACGAACAGACCATGGGTATGAAAAATCGGTAAGGCATGCAGGAGTACGTCATCACGGCTGAATTGCCAGTGATCTACCAGCACCTCGGCGTTGGATAACAGATTTTTGTGGGTCAGCATTGCTCCCTTGGCGCGACCGGTGGTGCCGGATGTGTAGAGTATCGCGGCGAGGTCATCGGCGGCGCGCGCGACATTCTCGAATTCGCTGGCACAATGAAGGCCGTCGTCGGCAATACTGCCGGCCGATTCGTCAGGATTTTTCCATACGCCGAGGGTTTCGAGGCCAATATCGAGGCGATCGCAGAGTCCGGCATATGCATCACGCTGGGTCGGGTCGCAGACGAACAGGCGTGGGCTGGCGTCTTCGAGAAAATAGGCGACCTCGTTGGCGGTATAGGCATTGTTAAGCGGCAGAAATACCGCACCCGCGCGTACCGTGGCCAGGTAAAGCATGATGGCTTCGATCGATTTAGGCACCTGCACGGCGACGCGGTCACCCGGTACTACGCCTCGAGCCACTAGCAGATTGGCGAATCGCGCGGAGACATCGAGCAGGTCCTGATAGCTATAAAAGCGACCATCATCCAGCTCGGCAAACTGTCGGCTGGTTTCGACCTCGCCAAGCAGGCCATCGAAGAAGTAATTAGTCATGGTAATCCGATCTTATTGCCAGTAAATGTTCAGGCCTTAAATGGCATCGCCCATGATGACATCCGGCAACCAGGTTGCCAGCCCGGGAAACAGGCAGAGTATCAGGATCGCCAGCACCATACAGCCGACATAGGGTAGCGAACCGGTCAGTATCGTCTTGAGCGATATATCCGGAGCTATGCCATTGATGACGTAGAGGTTTAATCCCACCGGCGGCGAAATCAGGCCAATTTCCCTGTTGATCGTCAACACTACCGCGAACCAGTAGGGGTCGAAGCCGGCGATGGTGATGATCGGCAGGAGTATTGGCGCCGCCATCAGGATGACAGCAACCGGAGGTAGAAAAAATCCGGCTACCAGCAGAAACAGGTTGATGGTTGCCATTAATACCCATCGATTCAGTCCCAGCGTGCCTATCCATTCAGCGATAGACTGGGTAATAAACAGGCTGGAAAGCATATAGGCAAAGACACCGGCCGCGGCAATGATCGACAGTATCATCACGCTTTCGCGGGTAGAGTCGCGCAGCACAACCCATAAATCCTTCGGGTTCCACAGCTTGTAAATAATCATTGCGATCAGCAGGCACAGCAACGCGCCGACCGCGGCAGTTTCCGAAGGCGTGGCGACACCACCGTACATCGCGTAGAGCACGCCGATGATGATGACGATGAAAGGTAACACCCG
>CAXBMV010000643.1:0-2396 GCA_963976575.1 uncultured Gammaproteobacteria bacterium
AGTATCGATGCTTGCACAGCAGGTAATGCAGCGGGTACGGCAAGATTGAACACCGGCAGGGAACTGGCCTGGGCATCGTCGATGGAGCCATCGAGGATGGCGTCGATAATGGCGCGCGTTGCCTTGATCGAAATGCGCTTGCCGCTGCCGTCCCAACCGGTATTGACGAGATAAGCCTGGCTACCGAACTGCGCCATCTTGTTGTTTAACACCTCGGCGTAACGAGTAGGGTGCAGTGTCAGGAAAGCCTTGCCGAAGCAGGCGGAAAATGTCGGCGTAGGCTCGGTTATGCCGCGCTCGGTGCCCGCCAGTTTGGCGGTGAAGCCGGAGAGGAAATAATACTGCGCCTGTTCCGGGGTCAATTTCGAAACGGGGGGCAATACACCGAAGGCATCGGCGGTGAGGAAAATCACGCGCGAGGCGTGTCCTGCACGCGAAACCGGTTTGACGATATTGTCGATATGATAAATCGGGTAGGAAACGCGCGTATTCTCGGTTTTCGAGCCATCGGCATAATCGACGACGCCCTTGTCGTCGACTACCACGTTTTCTAGCAACGCGTCACGCCGGATTGCGCGATAGATATCGGGTTCATCCTCGGCGCTGAGGTGGATAACCTTGGCGTAACAACCACCCTCGAAGTTGAAGATGCCATCGTCGTCCCAACCATGTTCGTCATCGCCGATCAACTGGCGCTTGGGGTCGGTGGATAGCGTCGTCTTGCCGGTGCCGGAAAGACCGAAGAATATGGCTACATCGCCATCTTCACCAACGTTTGCCGAGCAATGCATGGAGGGCATGCCTTTTAAAGGCAGCAGGTAGTTCATCATGGCGAACATGCCTTTTTTCATCTCGCCGCCATACCAGGTGCCACCGATGATTTGCATGCCTTCGCTCATATTGAAGGCGACGAAGTTTTCCGAGTTCAGACCCATAGCCTGGTAATTCGGATTGGTGGTCTTGGAGCCATTGAGCACGACGAAATCCGGTTCGTAGTCTTTCAACTCGTCTGCCGAGGGACGGATAAACATGTTAGTGACGAAGTGTGCCTGCCAGGCCACCTCGGTGATAAAGCGAACCTTGAGGCGGCTGTCCGGGTTGGCGCCGCAAAAGCTGTCGACGACGAACAGGCGTTTTCCGGATAACTGCCCGGTGACCAGTTGACGCAGTGCCTGCCAGGTTTTGTCATCGATAGGTTTATTGTCATTTTCACCCTGGTCGGCCCACCAGACGGTGTCGCGCGTCGTATCATCGCGTACCAGGTACTTGTCCTTCGGTGAGCGCCCGGTAAAATCACCGGTATCGACAGCGATCGCTCCGGATTCAGTTAAAACGCCGACCTCGAAACCTTCCAGTCCTGCGGCTGTTTCTTCCGCAAACAGGGTGTCATAACTGGGATTATGAAGAATTTCGCCGGCATGGTGGATGCCATAGGCGGTTAAATCAAGGGTAGCAGACATAGGGTTGTTAACCAGGTTAGCGGGACGGGACATTAAATAGGGACTCGATGTTCAGCGAATCGGGGAGTATAGAAGAATCGTCACTGTACCAAAACCCTCAGATCGGTATATCTATATAAGAAATGTGATCACCTTGGCATTTCCGGGCAATATCGCATAAAAAGGCCTAATAAGTCGGTTCAAACCGCTTGAGAGAGACTAAATCAACAATTCGCGCAACGCCAGAACAACTCGATCGATCTGCGCCTCGTCGATGATCAGCGGCGGCAATAATCTGATGACATTGGGGCCGGCGGGCAGGGCGATAATCTTGCGCGCCAGCAATTCGGTCAAAATCGGTTGCGACTTGTGCTTTAGTTCTATGCCGATCATCAGGCCGAGACGGCGTAATGCGCGTACCCGGGAAAGTTCTTCTACCTTAAGTTCGGCCTCGAAATAATCGCCGAGCTCGGCAGCGCGCACAGCAAGCTTGTCCTGTTGGTAGACATCGATTGCGGCCAGTGCGGCCGCACAGGCCAGCGGGTTGCCACCAAAGGTAGTGCCATGTAAACCGCTTTCTATTTCTATCGCATCGCTGACCAGGGTTGCGCCTATAGGTATGCCGCCTCCCAGCGCCTTGGCCAGACAAAGGATGTCGGGCTGCAGGTCGAAGTGCTCGCTGGCAAACATTTTGCCGGTACGACAAAAGCCGGTCTGGATTTCGTCGACGATTAACAGGGCACCACGCTGCTTGCACAGTTCGCTGGCGGCGGCGAGGTAGTCCTGCTGGATCGGATTGATACCACCTTCGCCCTGCACCAGCTCGAACATCACCGCGGCGGTATTGTCATCTATCGCCTGTTCGAGTTTCTCGATCTTGTTCAGCGGTACATAGCTGAAGCCCGGGACCAGCGGTTCGAAGGCCTGGCGGTATTTAGGTGTGTAGGTGGCACTGGT
>CAXBMV010000644.1:0-2387 GCA_963976575.1 uncultured Gammaproteobacteria bacterium
CGGTGTACCCCTTCCGGGGTTGGCTTGCCGAGGCGTCCGTCGCGCGCTTCTATGCGAAACTGGTGTAACTCGATATGCCAGCGATGGTTGCCGGACATGCGGCTAAACAGGCGATTGCCGAACTCGAGCAGTGCCGCCAGCGTGACGCTGCGATGCAGCTCATCGACTATCGGCGCAAAATAGCGCGCCACGCCACCATTCAGGTGGTTATAGTCGACGGTTTGATAGTGCGGCTGGTGCGGCATTTTCTGCGGTCTGTCTCCGGCCTGACCGGTTGCATAGGTGGCGTGGCGGCGTTTGCGATACTTGCCACCATCGGCCATGTACTGGTCTTGCTCCAGTGTGTTCCAGCTTTCCAGAAAAAGCGGATCTTCACCTACCGCGGTGCCCGCGATTTGCTCAAGCATTGATTTTGCCTGTGCTGCCTCGATGAACAGGAAATCCCCTGCGGCGAGTTGTTCGGCGATTTCATCCAGTTGCGGATGTTGCATCCCGCTGGTCTCCAGTTGAAGTAAGTTTGCGCAGATGATGGCCGCGACCGGCCCCTGCTAAGGGGCGCTGTCTTCGACTATCGTAAAAAACGGGTGGTGATATGTTCCTTGTAGTCGCTCAAGGGCAGCGATTTTTTCAGGCGGCCGTGGGCGACAAAAAAATCGGCAATGGACTTGCTGTAATCGATCACTGCCTTACCCATCCACTCATCGGATTTCTGTTGCTTCATGCTCGGAAAACTGAATCCGGTCAGGGTATCGTCGGCAGCGTCCTGCTCCATGCCCGCGACCTGGGCAATGCCGGCGCGCATGGGATCCGGTTTCAATTTCCACTGGTTGTTGGAAGCCTCGGTAACATCCATGAAAGTCTGCACTGTTTCCGGGTACTGCCGCATAAAGTCAGTGGTTACCGTGACCACATCAAACAGACGCAGTCCTATCGCTTCCTGCTCGGCTGTGCTCATCAACGGACTGCCAATCTGCTCCATGCTGCGCAATGCCGTACCGAAGGCACAAGCCATAACAACCTCACCCTTGCGCAATGCATCGGCCGCGGCCGTGGCATTGTCGACAGCAACGATTTCCAACTTGCTACTATCAACCTTCAGGTGCGCCAGCATTTTCAACAGGCGGTAATGGGAAACACTACCCACCAGAGTAGCTATCTTGCCACCCTCCAGCGCAGTGACATTGGCCCGGCTAATGCCAGCATCGTTGCGCACCAGGCAATTGTCATTTCCGCTATAGGCCACGGCAATGCCGATCATGTGCAGATCGAGCCCGGCGGTGACGCCGAGCAGGAAGGGTACGTGACTTTGCGAGTAGGCAATCTGCACCTCGCCGGACTGCATCGCCTCATTCATTTCGTAGCCGCTTTTATAGGACACCCAATTCACCCTGGTACCCAGGGCCGCATCGTAGGTATTTTTCAACTGGGAAAACAGGTTCGGGGTCGGCCAGCCTGAAAAATAGGCCACCGTAATTTGCTCGGGTCGGTCGCTGGCGGCGTGGGCTGTTGCAGCCATCGCGACAAAAAGAATTCCAAGTAAAAACTGTTTCATACACCACTCCGGGCTGGCAGTCGGGGGGCGCTACAGACTGCGCCCGTAAAGGTGACGAGAATTACATTTACCCCGTAGCGGGTCAAGGCCGTAAATAGCGGCCTTGACTGACTTATGCTTTTACTGCGCCTGTTTGCCGAGGGCGACATCTATGGCGGCGATAATCTCATCGATATCATCTTTGCGGCAAATCAGCGCAGGGCTCAGGCAAAGCGTGTTGTTGAAATCGCTGAAACTGCGCGTGGTGCGCCCGATCATTACACCTTGCTTGAGGCATTCGCTGACCACGCCAGCCGCTACAGACTCATCTACCGGAGTACGAGATTTGCGATCCTTGACCAGTTCGGCACCGACGAACAAGCCTTTTCCGCGTACATCGCCGACGATTTCGTGCTTGTCCTTGAGCTCAAGCAGTTTATCCATCAGGTAGTCGCCCATCAGGTTGACGTTGTCGAGCAGCTTTTCGTCTTCGATTATGCGCATGTTTTCCAGCGCCGCGGCAGGCCCTGCAGTACAGCCACCGAAGGTGGAGATATCGCGGAAGTAATGCATTTTCTCACTGGGGTCAGCGAGAAATTCATTGAACAGGTCTTCGGTGGTGGCGGTGACCGAGATCGCCGCGTAACCACTGGCAACGCCTTTTGCCATGGTGACTATGTCCGGCTTGACACCAAAATGCTGGTAGCCAAACCACTTGCCGGTGCGTCCCATGCCGCAGACGACTTCGTCTATGTGCAGCAGCACGCCGTACTTTTTGCAGATTTCCTGGATGGTTTCGAAGTAACCCTCGGGTGGCACTATCACGCCGCCGCCGGCAGTTATCGGCTCGAGACAA
>CAXBMV010000645.1:0-2386 GCA_963976575.1 uncultured Gammaproteobacteria bacterium
ACCCACCGCGCCAGCGACTTCTGCATCAGTTAATGCATCGAGGCCGACGTAGACGATCGACTTGGTACGAATGACAGTTTCCCAATCGAATATGGGGCGAGGATCGTCTTCATCCAGGTAATCCGGTGAAAGCAGTTCAGCAGTCTTACCGGAGGTCAATTTATCCATCAGCGGTAATAAGCTCGAAACTAACTTATCGTAGTAGCCTCGGTCGTATTCGAATGTCCGCGATAATCCAGACGCTATTGCATCGAATAAATTTTTGTCCTTACAGTACTGCCATAGCGCGACCACTTCACGATCGCGACCGGACATTTCGCGACTAACGCGATATTCAGTATTGTCTTTATCGTAGAAAGCTTCGAGTATCCATTTAACCTTAGGTTCGTAGCCCTCTGGATCATGCTGTTCCGCCAGCATGGTCATGTAATCTCTCACCAGAGGTTCAATATTCTGGCCATACTCTCGAATCATTTCGTAGTCGACTTTCCGACCCAGGGCATTCATCGCCTGGGCAATGATATTGACGTAGCGCCAGACAAAATCTCGAAACGCAGCCGACTGACCTTCACCCGGTAAAGACTTGGCGATACGGTTAGCAACCTCGGTAATGCGCGTGAACGACGATACCGGACTGTAACGCGCCGATATTTCGGGGAAGCCCAGGTGGAATAAATAAAAGTTATCTTCGCGACCGGCATTTTTCGCGGCCATATACATGCGTGTGAGTAAGTCCGCATCACCCTTCGGGTCGAGCACAATCACGACATCACCGCGATAAATGTCCTGGGTGATTAAAAGCTCCGCTAACCGAGTTTTACCTACTCGGGTAGTGCCTAATACGAGCGTATGGCCTACTCGATCGGCAATACTCATAGCGACAGGCTCCTCACCCTCATAGAGCCCTACCGCATGGAGCGAAGGCTCTCCACCGATCGGCGGCAAACTCGCTAATGGGAAATTGAGGAAGATCCACTTGAGCCAGCGGCATGGTGGAAACCAGCTCAGAACATTTAAAATATCGATTAGTTTTCTATAGACCAGCAAGTAGAATACAAACAGGCGATTCTTTTCATTGGATAATTCGAACGCCCTTGCCCATTTATAGAGTTTGGATTGCTCTTTATAGATTCGACCATCTTTACGATTGAGGTCGGCGATCCGTTGTGCGTGACGTTGATCCCACAGAAAACCCATGCCCAGAAACAACTTGATATTGCTCACCGGTATATCTTTATCGCGCATCACGTAAGGCGACATACGTTTTAGTCCGAAGTGATAGCGGACAATCTTGAATCCCTGAATAAATCGCCTGATCGCAAAATAAAGCAGAATAAATGCGCAGAAATAGGCAACCGAAGGCGTCAACATAAAATAGGATGGTGCGACCGCCATCAGTAGTGCAATCAATCCATAAGAAGTAGCGGCAAACAGTTCGACCGGTGGTCGCAACAGGGTTTCAACCAGATGCTGATTACCGCTCATTCGTACCTACCTGATTTAGGTGTATGGATAAAAACGCATCGACTAGCTCTCGGTAATATCGGAAGTTGTATTCATAGGTTCGTGCAAGCGTCGATGCGACCGAATCAAATAAATTCTGGTTTTTGCAGTAGTGCCAAAGCGACACGACATATAAATCTCGATCAAATATTTCACCTTCGACGAAGATGCTACGAAAATTGGTTTGTTCCAGATCGGAACGAATAACTTTTACCGACACTTCAAAGTCTGGGTCGTACTTGCCTGCCAACATCAACATGTATTCCTTGATGAGTGATTCGATATTGATGCCGTGAGCCACTATTGCATCGTGACTGACTACCTGACCCAATCGTTTCATCGCGTTCACAATCGCGTTGACATACTGCAAAAGAAAACTTCGAAATGGATTATGGATAACGCTCATTTGAGACAGTACCGACTCTACTACGGCGCTTTCGATAGCAATGTGTTTGTCTGCGGTCTGGGTATCTGTGATCATTGCTCAATAAACCGTTGAGTAATGAGTACCGGATAGCGGCTGATTGTGAAAAATTCAGCAATCGCGTCCCCATTGGCAGGTGACATCGATATGCCATTCAGTGCGTTTACAACACGTTGTACATCGTCGATGGTTTGAGCCGAAACCAACCAGCACAGAACATTATTTTCCAATAATGCGTCGTGATATTTCACGATCCATTCTATCGATCGATCGTCCGAGCCAATAATGCAAACTGGTGTAGCAAGCTCATTAAACGTGACCGCCCTGGCTTTGAAGTCACCCGGGGTTAATCGGGTCGTGGAGACCGGCAACCAGTTGGCTGGGTCGGCAGGATCATCGGATTGATTAACCGCCTCGGCGGTAAATCAATCCGATGACTCTCCGAAATCGGGTATTTCT
>CAXBMV010000646.1:0-2372 GCA_963976575.1 uncultured Gammaproteobacteria bacterium
GCCAGGCCGGTCGCTACCTCGCCAAGATTGATCAGTGCGATGGCGTGAATCGAGTTGAGGTGGTTGCGTACTGCACGACGGTCGCGGAAGCTGACACGGGCGTAGCCGGGACGAATTTCTTCTACATGTGAGTGAATGCTGCCGCTATAGGGCGCAATACGACCCAGCAGGAAGCTGAAGAGGCGTGATCCGCCGGGTAATCCGGCAAGCCGGTACCACCATTTAAGTATCGGCCCGGAGGGCGAACCGCTTTCTGTGATTTTCATCGGGGGATGTTGCTGCTTGTAGTGGCCAATATTATGCGCTATTAATGGCGCCATGAATATGAAAGCTGACAAGGAAAAACTGACCGAGGCCTTCGACCATATGGTCGAAGAAGTAAGCCGGATGATCCACGAGGCCGAGGAAGCCATGGCCCCGGGTATCGATGAGATGGTGCAGAATGCGCAAATACTCGCCCGGGAACTCTATGCCTTGAGCCAGGAAGAAGCCGAGAATCTGGGGGATGCGTTAAAACGTGACATGGAGAAGGCGCATCAAACCCTGAACCAGCAAGGCAAGGAGTTAAAAGACTGGTGGAGTTTCGACCTGCAGCTGGTGGAAGATCGTTTCATCGAAATGATTTCCCGCGCGGCTGATAAAACCTGGCTCGATTTCCGTGCCTTCGAATACAGGGGCCGGCAAAGCAATCTCTACCATAGCGGCGATGTCTGTAACGCCGGCACACTGGGCTGCAATAACTGTGATAACAAAATTCAGCTGGACAAAACCAGTCGAATCCCACCCTGCCCGGCCTGCCAGCACGAAGAGTTTTACCGCATCACCACCTAGCCAAAAACGACGATAACTCTGGCCGCCAGTGCTGCGACAACAACTCTGCATTTACCATGAACTGCAAGATTCAACTATGGCAGGTGATTCCCGGTTGCTCTCAGCCACGCTTAATTTAGCCTGGCGTGGTCAGAAGAATTATCGTTCGAATACTCGATCTCATCGAGGATGGGACAGCGGGTTGGTCGGCTAGATAAACGAATCTGGTGCTAACTGGAAATTTTCCCATTCTATAGACTTCTTGGCACTCCTCTGGCGTTGCCGAGTCGATGCGCAATAAACATAAAAGGGCGTGGATATGAATAAATGGTACAAGCAGCTGTTCAAGAAAGTAGAGGGCGCGGTTGGCCTGCAAAAATTGAAGCTAAGCGAGGCGACATTTTCAGAGAATTATCAGGGTGACTTCTCAGTTGCTGACGCGCTCTCGGATCTCGATGTACTGGCCACGATCAATGCGAAAAATCCTGCACAAGCCCGCCTCGTCAAGATATCCAGAGATCCAAAAAACTACTCCATAAAAATATTCACGCTGAAGGATTCGATCCCCTTATCTCATTCCATGCCGATTTTTGAATCCATGGGACTGCAAGTCCTGATTGGTCGTCCCTATCGCATCAGGCTGGGCAATCGCACTTACTGGATCCTGCACTATACCCTCGAAGGTGGTAGCGACCTTTGCGCCGTCGATACCGACAGAATCCCATTGTTTTTCAGTCAAATGTTTGAATCTATCTGGAATCAAGAAAGTGAAAATGACGCCTTTAACGAGTTGCTTTTCAGCGCCTGCATGGCTGCACGGGATATCCAGATCATGCGCGCTTACACCGCCTACCTGCAGCAGATTCGTTTTCCACACAGCCGTGAATATATCACCGAGACGCTGAACACTTATCCCGAAATCACCTTGCTGCTGGTGCAATGTTTTCTCGAAAAATTCGATCCTGCGAAAAATAAAAGCGACTCGCACCTCGCCATAATCGAAAAAATCAACGACAGATTGCACCGTATCGAATCGCTGGACCACGATCTCATATACCGGCGCATGCTCAACCTGGTGGAATCCACGGTGCGCAGCAATTACTTTCAGGAAGGGGGCAAGAGTTATATCAGCTTCAAGCTGCGCTCGACCCTGATCGAACAATTGCCGAAACCCAGTCCCCGTTTCGAAATCTTTGTCTATTCCGCCCGTTTTGAAGGTATTCATTTACGCGGCGGACTGGTGGCGCGTGGCGGCATACGCTGGTCGGACCGCAAGGAAGACTATCGCACCGAAGTGCTCGGTCTGATGAAGGCGCAGATGGTAAAAAATGCCGTCATTGTACCCGCCGGATCCAAGGGTGGTTTCATAACCAAACAAATCGCACAACTACCTCCAGCGGACAGCTATGCGGAAGTTCAGGCTTGTTACTCCTTGTATATCAACGCCTTGCTGGAGCTCACCGATAATCGAATCGGCAAGGAAATCAAGCGGCCGGCGCTTACCCGCAGCCACGATGGCAAGGATTCCTACCTGGTCGTGGCCGCCGACAAAGGTACCGCCG
>CAXBMV010000647.1:0-2357 GCA_963976575.1 uncultured Gammaproteobacteria bacterium
ATGTTATCCGAAGTCCAGAAATGATCACCCGGGTTAACCCGCTCCGGACAATGCGCGAGGTGCAGCTGCGCGCCTACGGCAAGGCCCGATAACTCTTCCAGCAAAGGCTTGACCACCTGCTCGCAGGTGCCGGGGAATACGGTCGACTCCACCACCACCAGGTTGCCCGGTTTCAAAAAGGGGGCAATCACACGACAAGCGCCCTGCAGCGGCACCAAATCTGGTTCGTTATTGCTGTCTATTGGAGTAGGCACGCATATCAGGTAGACATCACTATGCGCGATATCTTCAACCTTGCTGCTGGCATTGAAGCGACCACTTTCCAGCGCCTGCGCCAGCAAATTGTTTCACGGCAGCGTCACGAATCGGGCATTCGCCCTGTAGCAACCTGTCCACGATACGCTGATTGCTGTCCAGTCCCGCCACCCTGTAGCCCTGACGCGCGCACAGGGTCGCCAGCGGCAAGCCGACATAGCCCAGCCCGATAACTGCTACCTTTTTTTGCGAACTACTCACCTGGATTCCCTGGTCGACCCATATTAATTCGGGCTGTTGCGGGTAGTGGCGGTTATATAGTCGTAAACTTCGCTGGAACATTGCTCGAGCTGGCTTTGCGTATCCACCAGCAAATCGGCCTGCTCGGGCTCTTCGTAGGGTGAGCTTATCCCGGTAAAATCAGGAATTTCGCCTGCACGGGCTCGCTTATACAGGCCTTTGACGTCGCGGTCTTCGCAAACCTCGAGGCTGCATTTGCAATAGATTTCATGGAAGTCATCGCCGGCAATCTTGCGCACATTGTCACGATCAGCCCGAAAAGGTGAAATGAAGGCGGTGAGCACTATAATACCGGCCTCGACATATAGCATCGACATATGCCCAACGCGACGGATATTTTCCTTGCGATCATCGTCGGAGAAACTGAGGTCGGCGCAGAGTCCGTGACGCACGTTATCACCATCGAGTACAAAGGTACGGTACCCCTGCTGGTGCAGACGTTCTTCCACCGAGTGCGCCAGCGTCGACTTGCCCGCACCAGACAGTCCGGTAAACCAGAAAAGTCCACCCTTGTGACCGTTCAGGCGTTCGCGCCGTGGACGCGTAACCGTGGCATTATGCCAGACCACATTACTGCTTTTTTCGTGCTTGCTCATTTTTGCGGACCATATTGTAAATTGAATTGGTCGATAAACCTCGACAGTTGATCCTGCGCCAGCTGGTTTATACCGGCAGCGGCCTTGCGCCCTCCGCCACCTTCGAACTGACGACATAAATCATCGGCACCCTGCTTGCGATTATAAGGCGCGCGCACGCTGACGCGATGGCAATCATCACCCATGTCGACCAGCAGCGCGTGCGCCCTGTCGGGGTATTGCTTGGCTAGTTCATTTCCGAATACACCAACGATACGTTTCGCCCAGGCTTCGTTGGGCAATAAAAACACTGCTGCAGAATCAGACTCGGAATCGGTACGCAACTGCCTGGCCGAGGCGTTATCATCGCGGTACTGGGAAAGTAGTTTCGCATAGGCGGGCTCGTCGGCGACGAAATCCAGCGGGTTGGCATAAGCACTGACCAATCGGTAAAGTTCGACCGGGTGAAACAACAAGTCTTCGAGTTCAAAGCCGTAACCATTGTAGTTCAGGCAAATTCCGAGCTGTTGCAGCGTATCCAGTTGCGCCTGCTGCAGGCCGAGGCTTCGCCCCAGTTCGCTCGCCGGAGCATCAAAATTATCGCCAAAAGCACCGACAACAGCCCAGCGCGCCTGCGCCTGCTGCAAATAGTCATTGATGATAAGGCTGGTACAGGTGTTGGCAGCGACATCGATATGGCAGTCGAGCCCAGGGTCGACGGGAATTTCACCGGCATAATGATGATCGGCATAGAAAACCTCGGCGCCGCATTGCAATGCCTGCACCAGGGCTTCTCTGTTTTTGTCCAACGATATATCCAGCACGGTGATTCGATCACCGTGCTGGACCCGGATTTGACCGAGCAAATCGATATCGCGCTTCAGACCACTGACCAGTTCCGCCTGTAACGGTTCCTGCAGGCGCAGCTGCTGTAGCGCGCAAATGCCGTCGGCGTCGCCGTTAAAGATGTCGTAGCAGGTCATGGCTGCTCAGCCTCCAGGCAAATAGACCGACAGAGCAGGCCGTCGAAGTGCCTTTGCAATCGATAACCCCCGACTAAAACGGGATATCGTCGAATCCGTCGTCCATAGGCGCGGTATCCTGCGCTGCGGGTCGCGATTGCTGCTGCTGTTGCGGTTGCCCCTGAGATTCACCCTGGGGGGCTCCGCCGCCAGAACCAGCGCGCCCACCCAGCATTTGCATCTCGTTGGCAACAATCTCGGTGGA
>CAXBMV010000648.1:0-2356 GCA_963976575.1 uncultured Gammaproteobacteria bacterium
GGTGATTCAGCAGTCGATCGGTCGACTGCGGGTCTATTTTATGCGATGGGCTCACTGATAATTATCCGTTTAATCAGGAGTCGGCACTATGACAAATAGTAGTGCGCATGGCAATCCCTCTCGTCGGGGATTTGTAGGACTAGTCCTACAGGATTCCGTCGCAGAAAACTTCTATGTTGAGTCGGGACGCCTTACTCAAGAAGTGTCAAGTCAAGCTAGCTCAATCCAGCGGGGCCTGTAGACGGGTCTGTGCGGTCACAATACCGCCACGATTGCCAACCTCTATGGAGCCGTAACGCGACCTGAAACAATCGGGTAGCGGCCTGTCGCCCGCCATCGACAGCCACAATCGCATCAAATGGCGTCTTTTGTCGGGTTCTGGCCAGTCGATAAAGGCGTTGCGGTCGTGCAACTGCGAATGGTTGTAGACAAATTGCATGTCTCCAGGCTGCAAATTCATCGTGAAGTGCAGCTCGGGGTCATTTGCTAACGCATCGAACATATCCAGTGCAGCAACCATTTCATCATCCAGGCGCGGGGCGCCCTCGAAGCGCTGCGCGCTGTCGATGTACTGGCGCTGGTAAAAAACGGTCAGGAATCCCCGGTACCAGTTCAGTACCGGGATTTCCATATAGGGTTTGGCACCCTCGGGAATTTCGCCACGCCGGTCGGTGGCTATGGGCTCAAACAACCTGGCCAGCAGGTCAGGGCGCAGCTCGCGCATACGGTTGTAAATCGACTCGGCACTGACCAGCAGTGATTCGCCGCCCTGCTTGGCCACGCGCAGACACAGCAGGCCAACCACATCGGCGCTGTCGGTATGGAAGCTCTGACGTTCGGCGGTCTGATAAATCCGCGCATTGGGATCGCTGGAACTGGCGCCAGTGTTACGCACATGCCCCAGTATATGTCCCTGCGCATTTTGCGAACGCGCGCTGCCCAGATGCGCACCTATGCCGCAGAAGATAGTTGCCGCAAATTGCTGCTCATACTGCTCTACGGGTAGCCCGCGCAACACTTCGATGCCATTACCGGTAAGTAACTGTTGGCGTAGCGCCTGCAGATGAGAGGCGAAATCGGTTAGCGGGAAATCGGCTGCGGTTATTTCGCCGAGATCGCGTCCAAGGGCGAGGTAATGCCGGGCGGCAGCTTCCAGTTCGGTGATTTCCGGAATTTGTAGTTGTCTCAACCAGGCGCCGGGATTATTCAGCATCTCGCTGCCTAACCAGGCGGCTGGCCCCTCGAGTCGTTGTGGTGGCAACTCAATCATGAATGTCTATCGGCACGACCATCTGCCTGACTAAAATGTGGATCGGATGCCCAACTGGGTGCTGGTGTCAAAATCGCTGTCTCGATAAACAATCTTATATTGAATTCTTTGATTGCTGAACAGTACCGCACCAAAACTATATCCTTTGTCGGTTCGGTTACCGACATCATTGCGCGTGAACTCAAGGTATATCTCGGTGGTGTCGCTGCCCATGCTTCGAAGGCCAAGACTTAACGCCTTGCCGGTGTCATGCTCCGAAGCAATGCCGGGCCCTGACAGATCGACTTCCAGCAGGCCGAAACCAAAATAAACATCGCCGGTCGAGGAATTGGGTTTGTGAAAATCAAAGCCGAGGTACAGGTTAGTGGCATTGATATCGAGGTCAAAATCCACATTCTCGTGCTCGATTACAAAAGCGAGGGTTGGATCGACAACAATCGAGGCGGCCAGCGCCAGGCCATCGCCGTTGATGCGGCCCGAAGTCCCATCGAGTTCCGTTTCGATATAGGAAACCTCGAAAAAATTGTAGTTGAGTCCGGCCGCTGAAGCCGCCTGTGGCAGCAATGCCAACAGTGCACAAAGCGTGATGCCGATCTGACTGCGTGTAGCCCTGCACATATTGATTCTTCCCACCGATTCAGGTGCGCAACGTTAACAGTTAACGCATATAAGCGATATAAAAAGCCGTCGAGAAATAAGCAATTGAGGCTTTATTCTGTTTATATGATTGCCTATACTTAGCCGCGTCGCCGGGTTAACCGGCGGCAACCTTCTCGGGGCGGGGTGTAATTCCCCACCGGCGGTAAGTGCAAGTCACGAGCCCGCGAGCGCTTTTGCAACTCCTGCGAAAGGTCAGCAGATCTGGTGAGACCCCAGAGCCGACGGTTATAGTCCGGACGATAGAGAATGGGATGGCAATTCCCGCGTAATATCCTGCGCGGACACTCCCTTCGCCCTGATCCTGATAACTCGATTACGAGGCAGTGTTATGGATCAGACCATGCAGAAAAAGCAGCAAATCACAGGCAAGCAGTACCGAATTGCCTATATCCAGGCCGGGTGGCACAAGACCATCGTCGAACAGGC
>CAXBMV010000649.1:0-2348 GCA_963976575.1 uncultured Gammaproteobacteria bacterium
GTTGAAGCAAATCATCCACGATCGGATAGCACAGGCGCTGGCCGAGCTGCAGCAGGCTTCACGGCTTCCCTCAGACCTGAACATCAATATCCAGGTGACACCGGCGAAGGACGCGGCTCAGGGCGACTTCGCAACGAATATCGCATTAATGCTGGCCAAACCGGCAGCCATGGCACCTTCACAACTGGCCGCGATGATCGTCGCCCAGCTGGGTGAGGTGGAGGATATCGAGCGAATCGAGATCGCCGGCCCCGGCTTCATCAACTTCTTCGTCAACTCTGCCACCAGTCAGTCACTGATAAAAACCCTGCTCGAACAGGGCGACGACTACGGCCGCAGCGATATCGGCCAGGGCAAAAAAATCCAGGTCGAGTTTGTCTCGGCCAACCCAACCGGGCCCCTGCATGTCGGTCATGGTCGTGGTGCCGCATTCGGCGCTACCCTGGCCAACCTGTTGCGCCAGGTCGGTTACCAGGTGCAATGCGAGTATTACGTCAATGATGCCGGCCGGCAAATGGACATACTGGCGGTATCCACCTGGTTGCGCTATCTCGAACTCTGCGGAGAGGAGATTGTTTTTCCCAGCAACGGCTACCGCGGTGATTATGTTTGGGACATGGCTGCCGATCTGCATCGCGATAACGGCGAGCGTTTTCGTCGTGCCAACGAGCAGGTAATGGAATCGGTTTGCGCAGATGCGCCCGAGGGTGACAAGGAAAAGCATATAGACGATTTGATCGCCAATGCGCGCAGGCTGCTGGGCGAAGACGATTATCGAATCGTATTCGATCTGTCGCTGAATATTCTCGTCGAAGTCATTCGCAAGGATTTACACGCCTTCGGCGTCGACTTCGATCGCTGGTTTTCGGAGCGCTCGCTGCAACAGGATGGCAGCATAGATCGCGCTATCCAGCGCCTCGGCGATAATGGTCATACCTATATCAAGGGCGGTGCCGTCTGGTTCCGCTCTATCGATTTTGGCGATGAAAAAGATCGCGTTATGAAGCGTGAAAATGGGCAGACCACTTATTTCGCTTCGGATATCGCCTATCACATGGACAAGTTCGACCGTGGCTTCGATCGCGTCATCAATATCTGGGGCGCCGATCACCACGGATATATTGGGCGGGTCAAAGCATCGCTGCAGGCTATGGGCTATGACCCGGACAAACTGGAAATCCAACTGGTGCAATTCGCCAACCTTTACGAAAAGGGCGAAAAGGTTTCCATGTCCACGCGCTCCGGCGAATTCGTTACGCTCAGGCAGTTGCGCGAAGACGTAGGTCAGGACGCCGCGCGTTTTTTCTACGTGATGCGCAAGGCCGACCAACACATGGACTTCGATCTCGACCTGGCGCGCGAGCAATCCAGCGACAACCCGGTTTACTACCTGCAATACGCACATGCGCGAATATGCAGCGTGCAGCGCCAGTGCGAGGAGAAGGGATTGAAGATTTCGATCGGCGACGCCAATCTGTTGCGTCTCGATAACGACCACGAACAGGCGTTGATCAAGCAACTTAGTCTCTACCCGGAACGCGTGCTCGCATCCGCGCAGCGCCGCGAACCCCATATCGTAGTCAATTACCTGCGCGATCTCGCCAACCTGTTTCACTCCTGGTACAACGCGCACCAGTTCATCGTAGACGATGTCGAACTGCGTGATGCGCGCATGGCGCTGGCCAGTGCGATTGCTCAAGTATTGCGCAATGGACTCACCCTGATGGCGGTGTCAGCCCCGGAGTCGATGTAAATGGCGGCCAGGGAATCCACCTCACCCTGGGTCTGGGCGTTATTGTTTTCGATACTACTGGCCTTCGCCGCTTTCATTCTCTATCTCGATAAGAAGGTAGTGAGCAGTGGCAATACGACGCAAACAACTCGACAATCGGCGGACAGCGAAACCAAACCAACCATAGACTTTTACTCGGTGTTACCGCAGCGCGAAGTCGAAATCCCGGTTAGTGCCGAAGAGCAGCAAGCCATAGAAAACCCCAGCATCAACAAGGAGCGTGCCAATCGCTTCATCCTGCAGGTGGGTTCGTTCCAGTCGCAGGCCGAGGCCGATAGCCAGAAAGCGCAACTGGCCTTTCTCGGACTGCAGGCGAAGATCGAAGCGGCCGAAGTGAATAAAGATACCTGGTATCGTGTGCAGCTTGGGCCCTTCGCCGCCAACAGTAAATTTTCCCAGGCGAAGAACCTGCTCATCGAAAACAACTACAAGTACATCCAGCGTACCCTGCCGGAGTAACACTTCCTCCGGGTTTTCGCGTGAACCGAAAACACGACCCTTCCAACTAACAGAACGTCATCCCGGAAGCAGCGTCCGCTCAATAAAAAAGGAGCGT
>CAXBMV010000650.1:0-2345 GCA_963976575.1 uncultured Gammaproteobacteria bacterium
GACTCGCCATTTTTGGGGTAATACCAGGGACGCTTCCACTGCCCGACATTTTCGAACTCGGCGCCGTTTTCCTCGTGCCAGACGTGCATCGCTGTTTTACGCACCGGGTCGAATAATTGCTCACCGAGATGTTCACCGGCGATAGCACCAAAACTGATCGGGCTGTAGTTGGGTCGGAAGGTGGTAGTGCCGGTGTCGGCGATGCTCTGCCCGAGCGTTTCGGCGAGTATGCCCATGCCTAGGATATTGCCGAGCTTGCCCTGGTCTGTGCCGAAACCCATCGCGGTATAGCGTTTGACGTGTTCTACCGAACGAAAGCCTTCGCGCGCGGCCAGCGCAATATCGGCGGCACCGACATCGTTCTGCAGATCGACGAAAGCCTTGGGGCCCCTGCCAATCGGGTAAGGCGAAGGTATATTCCACAATGGCAGAATCGCTTCCTGTTCCACCGCCACGGCTTTTGCCGATTTCATCGCCGATTTGAAGCCACAGGCCTTGGCAGCGGTGTTACCTGCCTTGCAGCCTTCGGCGAGTGCGCCTTTCAGATCAAGCGTGCCATTGGCAGCACCTACCGAGGCCTGCGCCTGGGCCGGTTTGCCGGGGCGAAACATGGCAGCTTCTTCGTCCCACACGGGACGCGCGCCGGATTGCGCATTCAAATGCACTACCGGGCTCCAGCCACCGGAGATGGCCAGCAAATCGCAGTCCAGTGTTTTCGCGCTGCCGCTGACCGCTTTGCCATCCGCGGACAGACTCATCAACTGCAACGAGCGCAGGTGCTTGCCGCCTTTCGTATCAACGACGACACTGCCATTGATCACCTGTATGCCAGCACTGCGCACGGTTTCGGCGAGCTCGCTGGTGGACGTCGCGCGCGCATCGATCACTGCAACAACCTCGACATCGACGGCTTTCAAATCCAGCGCGGTTTGATAGGCACTGTCATTATTGGTGAAGATAACCGCGCGTTTGCCCGGCTTCACCGCGTAGCGGTTGGCGTAGGTCGACACCGCCGAGGCGAGCATGATGCCGGGGCGGTCATTATTGGCGAAGGCCAGCGGGCGCTCTGCGGCACCGCTTGCCAGTACCACCTTGTGGGCGCGAACCTGCCAGACCATTTCGCGGCTGCGCGGACGCTCGCTGATCGGCAAATGATCGCTGAGGCGCTGGTTGATGGTGAGAAAATTGTAATCGTGATATCCGAACACTGTGCTGCGCGGCAATAATGTCACTTCTTCCATGCCCTGCAATTCCTCGACAGCCGCTGCTATCCATTGGCTGGCATCGACACCATCGATTTGCGCCTTGCTCGCCAGCGTCAAACCGCCGAATTCATTCTGTTCATCGGCAAGGATGACGCGCGCACCGCTGCGTCCGGCGGCCAGAGCCGCGCTCAGACCAGCCACTCCGCCGCCGACCACCAGCAGATCGCAATGGCGGTGGCAATGTTCGTATCTGTCGGCGTCATTCTCCACCGGCGCCCTGCCAAGCCCGGAGGCCTTGCGGATGAAGTGTTCGTATTTCAGCCACATGGCTCTGGGCCACATGAAAGTCTTGTAGTAAAAACCGGCAGGCATCAGGCGCGCGAATTTACTGTTGATCGACATCAGGTCGAAATCGAGGTTGGGCCAGCAATTCACACTGCTGACATCGAGATCGGCGTAAAGCTCGACCTGGGTGCCGCGCGCATTGGGGATGGTGCGATGGCCCTTCTCCAGCTGGAAAATCGCGTTCGGCTCTTCCACGCCGGCGCTGACGATGCCGCGCGGGCGGTGGTATTTCCAGCTGCGTCCGACCATGTGCACGCCGTTGGCGAGCAGCGCCGAGCAGAGCGTGTCACCGGCCAGACCGGTATAGCTTTTCCCGTTGAAGCTGAAAGATATTTCCTGCTCGCGGTTCACGCGACCGCCTTCGGCGTGACGATAAGGCTGACTCATTTCTTGCTCCCGGCAGGTCCGGACTCGCCAATCTTATAGGTGCCGCTGATGCGATAACTGACGGTATCGCGCTCGGCGTTGAAATAGCGCCGACAACCGGCTGCGTGCAGCCATTGCTCGCGGTGCAGGCCTTTCGGATTCTTGCGCATGAACAGATAATCCGCCCATGCCTCGTCGCTGAGTTTTTCGGTTTCCAGCGGGCGCGCGATATGCGCTTCGCCGGCATAGGAAAATTCGCTCTCGTCGCGCAGCCCGCACCAGGGACATTCGATTAGTAACATCTCTTACAACTCCTAGTGGGCAACGCCCGCAGCGCCGTGCTCGTCGATTAAATGTCCGCTGACAAAACGATCCAGCGCGAAGGCACTGTTGAGCTCGTGTGGCGAACCGGTGGCAACATTATGCGCG
>CAXBMV010000651.1:0-2344 GCA_963976575.1 uncultured Gammaproteobacteria bacterium
CCAGGCTATGCAATATTGCAACCAGTTCGGGCATTTGCGTCATTTTCACGCGCTTCGACAAAACAAAACCGATAGCACCGCCGGCCAGCATGATCACCAGCAACAGGGTCAGGTTACGCGTAACAAAGGCGCCGATGGTGACCGCAATCGCGATCGCCATGCCGATCATGCCGAACAGGTTGCCACGGCGTGCGGATACATTATTTTTAAGACCACCGAGCGCAAGAATAAATAACGCGGCGGCACCGAGATAGGAAACAGTTACCAGACTGGGTGTCATATCTGCTTACCCCCTGAACATTTGCAACATGCGCTGGGTGACCGAAAAGCCACCAACGATGTTGATACAAGTGATAAACAGCGCGATCCCGGAGAGTATGAATATCAGCGAGTCGGGCGAGGAAATCTGTGTCAGCGCACCAAGCACTATGATGCTGCTAATCGCATTGGTAACACTCATCAGCGGCGTATGCAGCGACGGTGATACGTTCCAGATAACCATGTAGCCGATGAAACAGGACAGCACGAATACGGTGAAGTGCGCCATGAATGATGGCGGTGCCACCTGGCCGAGACCGAACAGTGCCAGACCGGCAATCAGCACCGGTGCCCAGGCACTTTTAGCAAATTCGGCCAGCTTGTTCGGTTGCGCTGGCACAACTTCCACCGCTGCGGTGGTTGCTTCCACGGTTTGCCCGCTGAAGCTGGGTTTGCGCTCGGCCGATACCGAGATCACCGGTGGTGGCCAGGTAATTTCACCCGCGTTCACCACGGTAGCGCCACGTATGACCACGTCTTCCATGTCGATTCCGATGTTGCCGTCTTTCTGCGGGCACATTTCCATGATCAGGTTGTAAATATTGGTCGCGTAGAGCTGGCTCGACTGGGTTGCCAGCCGGCTCGGCAAATCGGTATAGCCGACGATATGCACACCATGACGGGTCACTATCTTTCCGGGTACCGTGGATTCGCAGTTGCCACCCTGCTCGGCGGCGAGATCGACGATGACACTGCCATCGCGCATGCTCTCGACCATAGCGCGGGTGACCAGCTTGGGCGCGGGTTTGCCCGGGATCAACGCGGTGGTGATGATGATATCGACTTCCCTGGCCTGTTCGGCGAACAAGGCCATTTCAGCCTCGATAAAGGCCGGGCTCATAACCTTGGCGTAACCGCCCTCGCCGCTACCGTCTTCCTCGAATTCGAGTTCGAGAAATTCGGCATCCATGCTCAGGATCTGGTCTTTTACTTCCGGACGGGTGTCGAAGCCGCGCACGATCGCCCCCAGCGATTTGGCCGTGCCAATCGCGGCCAGGCCGGCGACACCGGCGCCTATGACCAGCACCTTGGCCGGGGGTACCTTACCCGCAGCGGTAATCTGCCCGGAGAAAAAGCGGCCGAACTGGTTTGACGCCTCTATGATGGCGCGGTAACCGGCGATATTGGCCATGGAACTGAGCGCGTCGAGTTTTTGCGCTCGCGATATACGCGGAATGCTGTCCATCGCCAGCGCGGTGACCGATCGATCGGCCAGTTGTTGCAGCAGGTCGGCGTTTTGCGCCGGCCAGATGAAACTGATCAGGCGCGAAGACTGCGGCATCAATTCGCTTTCGTGCTTACCCAGCTCTTCGTTGAATTCGGGTGGACGTACCTTGATGTACAAATCGCCGGCCGCCCAGGTGCTGGCAGCGTCACGGCATATTTCGGCACCGGCTTCGCGATAAGCCTCATCACTGAAGCTGGCGCCTTTGCCAGCCCCCGATTCAACCACTACCTTGAATCCGGCCTCGATATACTTCGCCACCACTTCCGGCGTGCTGGCGACTCTCTTTTCACCGGGATGGATCTCTGCGGGTATTGCTATGATCATGATTTTCAGCCCCTGGTTATTATTTTGCTGTCGGCGCGATCTGGATTATCGCGCGACGCCTGAATATACGTCAGTTTTGGTATATTGTATACCAAGTCAAATATCGACTTTTTATTATCCTGTCTGCCTGCTCCCAGTCTATCCCACTCTTGCCTGTTTTAACCCACCCCCGTATTCTGCACTGAAAACACCCCTGGAACCCATGCAATTTCTAAACCCCATCATTAAAAAAGCAAAAGCCCAACGGCGCAAGATAGTGCTCGCCGAAGGTGAAGACATGCGCATCATCGAAGCAGCGGCCCGCGCCAGCCAGGATGGCATCGCCAACTGTATCCTGGTCGGCAACGCCGGGGTGATTCGGCAAAAGGCTGATGAGTCTGGTTTCAGCCTGGATGACATTAGAATCGAAGACCCGACCAGTTCGCAATACCACCAGCGGTATAGTGATTGCCTGTTCGAGATACGTCGGCACAA
>CAXBMV010000652.1:0-2340 GCA_963976575.1 uncultured Gammaproteobacteria bacterium
TAATGCATTAACATCAGGAGAGCGAAATGCCCTATTACCTCTTTAAGATCAGCCGGCCTGAGGGCATGAAGCTGGTTAAAAATCTGGAACTGCTCGGCGTAGAGGAAAGCTTTCGCCTGGCCAGTAAAAGCGCCAAGTCGATGCGCTCTGCCGACGAGTCGGATCTATTCGATTACAAGGTGATGTTTGCCGAAAACCAGCTATCCGCCGAAGAACAGTTGCAGGAAAGGCGAGATAAGCCGGTGCTGATGGAATTCGAGCGCTAGATTTCACGGCATGGGCACGTTTCCAACGAATACTGCTTCAACGCTGCGATAAGAGTTCCCGGCATGCGCAGAATTTATCTTTGTCTTTTATTGTTGCTGTGCACGGGGCAAGCCATTGCCGCGCTTCCTGACTACGCGCGCGAAGCCAGACTGGCCGATGAAATCGTCGATGCAATCCTTGACGGGGAAGCGCTCTGGTTAAGCGCCAACGACCGCGAATTTTTGGCCATTTTGACCGAGGCAGAACAGGCAGATAGTGCCGTGATTATCCTGCATGGTCGCGGCTTTCACCCCGACTGGGTAGACACGGTACAGCCATTGCGGGTGGGCCTGGCTGAGCGGGGTTTTACGACGCTGTCGTTGCAGATGCCGGTGCTGGGAAAAGAGGCGAAATATTATGACTATCTACCCATATTCGAGTTCGCGCATGCGCGTATCGAGGCTGGAATCGAGTTTTTAAGACAACAGGGGTATGCAAAAGTCATATTGCTCGCGCACAGTTGTGGCGTGCATATGGCGATGTCCTGGATCGGTGAACGCGGCGATGCCACGATCGACGCTTTCGTCGGACTGGGCATGGGTGCTACCGATTACCAACAACCGATGCCGCAGGATTTCCCGTTGCAGAGCATGCAACAGCCGGTGCTCGACCTCTACGGCGCCAGAGAATACCCGGCCGTAATGCGAATGGCGCCGCAGCGAAAACAAATGATCGAACTGGCGGCCAACCCCTTGTCTCGTCAGCAGCTACTGGCCGATGCCGATCATTATTTCGCCGGTCGAGGCGGTGCCCTGCTCGATGCGGTGGAAAACTGGCTACAGAGTTTGCCCGAGTGACCAGTATTTCGCGCCTCGGGGTTAAGCTGCTATTGCCGATTTTGTTGCTGATGGTAGCCAGTCGAGCACCTGCTGCCGAGACAACAACTATTATGGAACTGTCCGGCGGGCAGGAACTGAGCGTCAGAATTTTCGCCGGAGGTAATAAATCCCAGTTACTGTGGTTGCCTTCAGAGCGTGGTGCCGGTGCCAACGACGAATTCCACGCAGGTGCGCTGGCGCAGCTCGGGCATAGCGTCTGGTTACCGGATTTGCACGATGCGTTTTTCCTGCAGCCCGATCGTGCCAGTATCAGCAAAATCCCGGTACAGGACATTGTCGGGCTGATCGACGCGGCGACAGCGGCCAGCGATGCCCCTGTGTACCTGATGAGTAGCGCGCGTGGTACCCAGCTGGCGTTGATTGCCGCCCGCGAATGGCAGTTGCAAAACCCCGCCAACCAACGTCTGCGCGGTCTGATTTTAATGAATGCCTATGTTTACGAACTCGGTGAACAGGTTACCCCGCAAATAGAATACCTGCCCATAGCGCGCGCTACCAATCTCCCGGTTTATCTGCTCGATGCCGAGTTTTCCACCACTTCGCTGCGCATTCGCCAGCTTGCCGATACGCTGGGTAGTGGCGGTAGTCAGGTGTATACCCAGGTATTGAAAGGCCTGCGCGGTGGCTATTATTCGAGAAATGATAACGATCTCGAGCCACAGGAATTAATCGCAAAGCAGGCGTTTGCCGCTACCATCGATAGAAGTGTGGGTTTGCTGTCGCATAGCCGGGTACCGGCAATGGCGGCCGCGGGTGGCGATGATGCGCGGCACTTTTCGGATGTTCCAAAACAAAGCCTGTCGCTACTGCCGTTGCAGCAGGCGGCTATTACACCGACTCTGCGTCTGCGTGACTTCGGTGGTCAGCAGTTTGATCTGGAGCAACGCAAGGGCAAGGTTACCCTGCTCAACTTCTGGGCCAGCTGGTGTGGTCCCTGTGTTACTGAAATACCGTCCCTGCATCGCCTAAAGGCGCGCATTGAGGACCCGGATTTCGATATCGTCAGCATCAACATGGCTGAGAGCCACGCCCAGATAGCCGCATTTGTACAACGGGTTCCGATCGAATTTCCAATCCTGATGGATGTCGATGGCGAAGTATCGAGGAATTGGAACATTTATTTCTACCCGAGCAGTTACCTGGTCGATGCAAAGGGCAAGATACGTTATGCCTATCTCGGCGCGCTGGAATGGGA
>CAXBMV010000653.1:0-2324 GCA_963976575.1 uncultured Gammaproteobacteria bacterium
CCTGTATAAGTAAATTTTTATCGGCGTTGAGTTCGGGGATACTGGGATCGTAATCGCGCTGTATGCTGATGCGTTCCGGCTCCGCTGCGAGCACGATCTTGCGTATATGTTCGAGCACCTCGAGGATATTGACCGCTTCCAGCTGCAGTAGCTTACCCGGCCCGGCAATGTTGTTGACCAGCGATTGCAGACGATCGACTTCATTGATGATGACCTCGGTATATTCCTTCAACTCGGCGCCATGCAATTCCTTTTCCAGCAGTTGCGCGGCACCGCGTATGCCCCCCAGCGGATTATTGATTTCATGGGCGAGGCTGCGACTAAGTTGTTGTCTGAGTTGATGGTGTAACTGATTCAATTCCTCCTGGGCAAACTGCAGCTGGTATTCCAACTGGCGAATTTCGACCAGCAAGCCATTGTCGACGGTGCCATTGCTAAACGGGTAAATGCTGTAGTCGGCGATGAAGGCCTTTCCACCGAGCAGGGTGATCACCGCCCCGCGCTCGGTCAGGGCCGCCGCATTGTTGCCGAAGCTTGCGAGCTTGTCATTGATAGTCGAATGCTCGACCTGGCTCAGCAGATCAACGAAATTGCGCCCGATCAAATGGGCGGCGCTGCCTTCGAACAGAGTCTCGGCGCTACTGTTGACGTAGCCGATCACCAGCTTCGCATCGAGGCAGAGTATCGATGCCGTGAGGGTGTCGAGGATGCGTTGATTAAGCTGGTTTGGCATGATTCCAAGACCTGAACAGCTTGGGTTTTCCCCAGCCTGATGGCCTAATGATTAGTTTCCCGTAGTTAAAAAAGGCCCCGTGAGGGGCCTTGTCGTGAGTTGAATCCCAGCCCCTGCCTAGCAGCTGTAGTACATGTCGAATTCGACCGGGTTGGTCGCAAGACGCATGCGCTGCACTTCTTCGTGCTTAAGCCTGATGTAACTGTCGATAACATCGTCGGTAAAAACGCCACCGGCCTTGAGGAATTCTCGGTCCTGATCGAGTGCCTTCAGGGCCTGGTCCAGCGAAAAAGCAACCTGCGGGATGGCGGCTTCTTCTTCGGGTGGCAAGTCGTATAAATCCTTGTCCATGGCCTCGCCGGGATGGATCTGGTTCTTGATACCGTCGAGACCGGCCATCAGCAGCGCCGCGAAGGCGAGGTAAGGGTTCGCGGTCGAATCCGGGAAACGTACCTCGATGCGACGCCCCTTGGGGTTGCTGACATAGGGTATACGTACCGAAGCCGAGCGGTTACGCGCGGAATAGGCCAGCATTACCGGCGCTTCGAAGCCAGGTACCAGGCGTTTATAGCTATTGGTTGCCGGGTTGGCGAAGGCATTGATCGCGTGGGCATGTTTGATTACCCCACCGATGTAAAACAATGCGGTTTCCGAAAGCCCGCCGTAGCCATCGCCGGAAAACAGGTTGACGCCATCTTTGACTAGCGACATGTGCACGTGCATTCCACTACCATTGTCACCAACCAGTGGCTTGGGCATGAAGGTCGCAGTCTTGCCATAGCTGTGGGCAACGTTGTGGGTGCAGTATTTCAGTACCTGAACTTCATCGGCCTTGCGCACCAGGGTGTTGAAGGCGACGCCGATCTCGCATTGACCTGCGGTACCAACTTCGTGATGGTGGACTTCGACCTTGAGCCCCATCTCTTCCATCGCCAGGCACATGGCACCGCGGATATCGTGCAACGAGTCGACCGGGGGTACCGGGAAATAACCGCCTTTCACGCCGGGTCTATGACCCGTGTTGCCATCTTGATAGGCCTTGCCGGTATTCCACGCGGCTTCTTCGGAATCGATCTGGTAGGAGCAGTGCCCCATTTCGGTGGTCCACTTGACGTCGTCGAAGATAAAAAATTCATTCTCCGGGCCGAAGTAGGCAACGTCGGCGATGCCGGTAGCACCCAGATAAGCCTCTGCGCGCTGCGCGATCGAGCGCGGATCACGTTCGTAGCCTTCACCGGTAGCCGGTTCGACCACGTTGCAGGTGATGTTGATGGTGGGCTCGTCGGTGAACGGGTCCATTACTGCTGTTTCCACCTGTGGCATCAGGATCATGTCGGATTCGTTGATACCTTTCCAGCCAGCCACGGAGGAGCCATCGAACATCTTGCCCTCGGTGAAGGTATCTTCCTCGATGGAATGTGACGGCACGGTGACATGCTGTTCCTTGCCTTTGGTATCGGTGAAGCGGAAATCGACGAATTTAACGCCGTACTCGTTAATCATTTTCAGCACATCTGACGCGGACATGGTTAGGTCTCCAGAAATCGGGGTATAAAACAGAGGGCATTGTACCGATTATTGGAGTAATACC
>CAXBMV010000654.1:0-2321 GCA_963976575.1 uncultured Gammaproteobacteria bacterium
TGAATATGGCCACCGTGGTGGGATTGCCGGCGTCGCCCTGGGCAAACACCGGTGCCAGCGCCCAGAAGGAACCATTGGAAAGCCCTACTGCGAGGCAGGCGACGACTCCAACCGGAGAGGTGCGATAGAGTTTCGCAAAGTTGATCTTGACCGACTCGATAGGCCGGGGCTCGTCCGAGGTCGACAGTGCCACCGGTACCGCGGCCAGCGATACCAGGATCGATGCCAGCGAAAACAACAGAAAATTGGAAGCTTCATCGAGGATTAACATCATTTGCCCGATGGTCACTACCGTCAGGTTGATCACCGTATAGATGGAAAACACGGTACCGCGGTTTTGATTGGTCGCCCTTTCGTTGAGCCAGCTTTCTATGACCATATAGAGCACCGCGAAACAAATGCCCGTGGCCGCGCGCAATACCCACCAGACTACCGGGTTCAGTAAAAAGGCATGCATCAGCACGACACAGGAAGCTATCGTCGCCATCGCGGTAAAGGTGCGTATGTGGCCCACCCTGCGTACGATACGCGGCCCGAAAATACAGCCGCCGGCAAAACCGAGAAAATAAGCCGAACCGAGCACACCTATTTCCAGCGCGGAGAATTCCTCGATGCTGGCCCTGACCGGCAGCAGGGTGACTTGCAGGCCATTGCCCATCAACAACAGAGACACGCTTAACAGCAGCGCAAATATTGGAGCGAGAGTAGCTAACATCTGGTTTGGTTTCCCATGGGCAGGCGCACAGGCGCCAGGTTATGGTCGGCTAATCGCCGCCGGCATCGAAGCGCAAAGTATAGCGCAAGCGAGCGAAACTGCGGCGTTGCTATTCCCACCGGAAAATACTCGCACCTATGAGCAACAACACCACGCTGGAGATACCAAGAACCAGCAAATGATCGGATATTTCCAGCAGGCCCGCGCCATCGATCATGATTTCACGCGCCGCCGCGGTGACATGTGTGAGCGGCAGAATCAGCGCAAATTTTTGCATCAATGGGTGAGCGCCTTCCAGCGAAAACCAGATGCCCGACAAAAACATCATCGGCCAGCTGAACAGGTTGAGCACGCCGTTAGCCACCTCTTCGCTGGAGATACGCGCAGCCACTACCAGCCCGCAGCAAATCATGTTGATGCAACCGAGAGTAAACACCAGGAACAGGTTCAGGTAAGAGCCGTGCATGCGAAAATCGACAAACAGATCCAGGCCGATGTAAATCACCAGGTTCACGGCTACCATCAACCACAGTCGCGACAGTATCTGCGCGCTTAAAAATTCGATAGCGGTTACCGGTGTGGCGCGCAGGCGCTTGAGCACGCCGAACTTGCGGTAGCGCACGATCACATAACCTATGCCGAAGAGCGCGCCCCACATGATATTCATCGCTATAACACCGGGTATGACCCAATCGAGGTAACGTACCTCGTCGCCTTCGACAAGGTTTTGCTGCAGCTTTTCCCCTGTTCCGGCATAGGCAGCGATCAACAGCTTTTCGACGATATAACCATTCGGCGAAGTACGGTTAATCCAGTAGTGATTACTGTTCGGGTCGAACAGCAGGTCAACCTGGTGACGTTCAACCTTGTGCAGGTTTTTCTGCGCCTGCTCGAACTCGATAAACTTGATGAAACGGGTTTGCTTGAATGCCAGTGCAGCACCCTGCAGGGGAGAACTGGCGACCAGCCCTACCTTGAATTTTTCCGGGTTATCGTCGCTGAAGGCATAAGCGAATACGAAGATAATCAATATCGGCAACAACAGGCTCCAGGCCAGCGACGAGCGGTCGCGGATAAATTCGATATTGCGCGCGACAAACAATGCATAGATTCGATTCCACATCAGGGTCTTAATTCCTTGCCGGTGAGTTCGAGGAACAGATCTTCGAGGTCGCGGGCGCGGATGCGCAGTCGTGCCAGCGGTATTTTGAAAGACAGCAGGCGCTCGATGGTTTGATTGACATCGCTGGTGAGGATATGCGCATTCTCGTTTCGATAGGTGGCGTCGAATTCGCGCTCGCCAATATCCCTTGGGATATCGGCCTGGTGAATTTGCAACACGACATCGTTGAAATGCCTGGCCAGCAATACATCCGGGGCATCGTGGGCGATGAAGCGACCGTGATCCATGATCGCGATTTCATCGCAAAGTTCGTAGGCCTCCTCCATGTAATGCGTGGTCAGCAATATGGTGGCGCCCTCGTCCTTGACGCGTTGTACCTGTTTCCACAGGTTGCGCCGTGACTGCGGATCCAGCCCGGTGGTGGGCTCGTCGAGGAATAGTATCTTCGGCTTGTTGATCAAGGCGATGGCCAGTAACAGGCGC
>CAXBMV010000655.1:0-2319 GCA_963976575.1 uncultured Gammaproteobacteria bacterium
TAATTCTCTAGCCAATGGCCCGGCTTCGAGATGACCGTTGTCCGCATGCAGTGTTGCAGTCGCCCAGGAATACTTGTCGTTAAAATCCTGATTGTTATTTGAAACTGGAACCGTCGTACGATCAAACGGATGAACGCCACCAGGACCTTCGTCATACCAGGCATGCGTCGTATCTTCACGCGTCATCGCCTGATCCATTAACTTATGGCTGTCACTGGCCGCATCGTAAACACCGCCAGGCATTTGCACGGCAGAATTGCGGCCGTCGATAGTCGGGTTGTTGTACTTGTCTTCGTGCGGTAGATAACCCCAGGAAACGTACTTGCCAAGGCCGGCACCATACTTGTCGAGGCCGACATCGACACCCATACGCCACATCATGCCGAGGTCGGAATTGGCATGCTCGGGCTTTTCGTCTAGCCAGGCGAGGAAGTCGTCATAGGTTTGAATTTCTTCGTAACGTTCTATCGAACAGCCCAACCACATTGGCTCAATCCAGTTAGTTCTGAAGTGCTCCAGAATCGACCATGAACGCGTAATATCGGTCAAAGTCGGAGAACACATAACACCACCCGGAACCATATAGCTGGAATGCGGCCATTGCCCCCCAAGCATTGCATAGATTTCAACGGGCCGGCCCGAAATAGTCACACCTAACTCATAGTTAGTACCGGTAAAAGGTGCCCAACGCTTGACCGCCTCCTCGTAGTACTTGCTGTTGCGGTAGTTCTTATTGACCATATCGATCATGAACAAACCATAGTGATGTCGCGGCAGGCTTTGCAGGCTTTCAGCCAACTGGCCCAGGTTTCGCGCCAGAATGGCATTGCGCGGTACCTCGGTACCCCAGGCGGTATCCAGTGCCCAGGCAGCGCAGGTTAAGTGAGATGCACCGCAAATACCGCAGGCACGAGGTGTTACGACCAGACCGGCTTGCGGATCTTTATCGCGTAATATAATTTCAAAACCCCTGAATAATTCGGCTGATGTCCAGGCATCGACGACGACACCGTCTTCAATATCGACACGAACATCAAGATCGCCTTCGACGCGACCTACCGGTGAAATATCCAGAGTCTGTATTTGTGCTGACATGTTATTCGACTCCTCTAGTTATACGACAAAAATGTCTTCTTCGGCCCAGGCTGGCATAGCTGCTTTGGCAGCCCCAGTCAGCTTGATGTAGCCCTTCTTATCGACGCCATTCGGCAGATCTTTGGGTACGCCCATAACGGTTTGTGTTTTGAATACCGTACCTGGCGCCAGATCAAAGAATGGAAACTCCGGCTCGGTACAGCCGAGGCACGGCATACCGGCACGAGTCTTCGAGGAGACACGATTCCATAAAATTCGATTACAGGGAGAATGGGTCATTGGGCCGCGACAACCGAGGTCATAAAACAGGCAGCCTTTGCGCTGACCAAATTCAGTGGTCGAGACCTTATAGGCAAAGTGCATGTTACGAGTACAACCAGTTTGCGTAAAACTCTGGAAGAAGGTTTTTGGACGCTGGAATTCATCGAGTGACAAATCACCCGCACGACCGGTAGCGATACCGACCAGAATCTGCGTCACCCAGTCGGGGTGGCAGGGACAACCAGGAATATTGATAACCGGCAGGCCAGCTTTACTGGTGAATTCCTTACCTAGGAAACCACCGTGATCGCGCTTAAGGAACTGCAATCCCTCCGATTCCGAAGGATTCGGCGCCGTGGCTGGAATACCACCGTAAGTAGCACAATCGCCAATGGCTACGACAAAATCAGCCGCGTCTGAGAGTTCACGTACCCAGTCTTTCATCGGCCGACCCGCGAAACGATTCCACTCGCCGGTACCGTTTGGTGCGTTTACCACGCTGCCTTCGAATACAAAGATATCGAGCTTGATCGTGCCCGAGATACAATCGCGCAACATTTGATGCAGGTTATCGCCCAACTCCATTCCCAGCGACGGATGCCAGAGCACATTCATCCCGAAATCTGTTACCAGATCACAGGCGCTTGGCTCTTCCGCATTGAGAAAGGACATGGTGTTGCCAGAGCATGCTCCGCCCTGTAGCCATAGAATATTGGCCATTTTACCCCTCCGATATTATTGGATTATTGTTAAATTTATCTGCCAATGGCAGCATTAGGTAACTAACAAAGCAATTTCAACGCCATAAAATTTTTAATTTTATAAATTCAATGAGTTATGGATTTTACGCAGCCTAAATCGAAGTAGAAATTCGGCGATTGCATAGATAGTTTGCAGCCAGACTGCATACAAGGTTTACCTATTATGGGATATGACCGGGAAAGAAAAGAACAATCTGAAGTT